>SLDI01000569.1:0-3660 GCA_007125385.1 Phycisphaeraceae bacterium
GCGAAGGGGATCCACGTCATCTCGACGAAGTCGGCCTGGTGGACCTCCTGCATGCCGATGTAGTGGTTGAGGATGTTGATCTCGGCCAGGTCCTGGCCCTCGCGGCCGCCCTCGAGCTTGTGGCTGTAGATCCACATGTCCAGCCCGTCGCGGTACTGCGGCGCGACGAGGTTGATGTGCCAAAGGGGAAAGAGAAAGCTCGCGGCGATCAGCACCGCGGCGACGAGCAGCCACAGCCGCGACAGCGCGTTGAGGCGCTTGTTGACGAATCGCTCCTGGGCTTTGAGAACCCGGTCCAGCACGCGGCGCATCGGCGAGCTCCGTCGTTGGGGCAAAGCCGCCGGCGCAGCCTTGGCCGCGCCGACGGGAAAGGGGTCGCGCTCACTCGCCGGGGTACTCCTCGGGCGGGTAGACCACGAAGTAGCCCTGCATCTCCTGGTGCAGCGCCGAGCAGAAGACCGTGCAGTAGAACGGGAACACGCCCGGCTCATCGAGCTGCATCGTCACGGTCCGCGTGTCGCCGGCGCTGATGTCGACGTTGACGTTGTGCAGCCCCACGCCGAAGCCGTGGCTCATGCCCGGCGTCTGCTCGACGTTGGTGATGTGGAAGCGGACGGTGTCGCCCTGGCGGAACTCGAGGTTGTCCGGGACGAAGTTGCTGCGCACCGCCCGCATGCCCACTTCCACGACGTCGCCGTCGCGCCGGACGAAGGTGTCGTCCTCGGACCAGACCTGGTGCGGGTGCTCGTTCTCGGCCCGGCGGTAAAAGCCCACGGCGTTGATCTTGTCGGCGCGGATGATCTGCGCGAAGTGAGGCTCCTTGTCCGTGAACGCCTCGTAGACCATCTGCATCTGCTCGCCGGTGATGTCAATAAGCTGGCTCGTCTCGGGGATCTGCGGCCCGGTGGGCAGGTGCCGGCCCTGGGCGTCCTTGTTCATCGACACCAGCCAGTTGCCGTACGGCTCGCGCGTGTCGCTGGCGCCGATGACCAGATGCCCCGGGTTCGTGTGAACGTCGATGCGGTCGACGACCACCTGCTCCAGGTCCGCCTTCTCCTCGTCCGTCCACGGCGGCAGGCGGAACTTGGCCACCTGCGAGTCGATGAACAGCGTCGTGTAGCCGTGGCCCCGGCCGTCAAACTGCGTGTGCAGCGGGCCCAGGCCCACCGGCACCATGCCCTCGACGACGGCGTCATGGCGCACGACCGGCACGCCGCGCTTCTCGTCCTCGAAGTCCTCGGCCTCGATGGCGGCCTGGAACTTCTCGAAGTTGTAGACCGTCGCCGAAGGCTCGAGCTTGCCCCCGCCGACGATCCACTGCCCGCTCGGGTCCACGTCGATGCCGTGCGGGCTCTTGGCCAGCGGCACGTAGTACATCACGCCCGGGACCTGGCCCGGGTCGATCACCGGCACGCCGTCGATCTCCTCGTACTGCCCGTCGGCGACCGCCTGCTCGGCGGCGCGCCAGTTGACGAACGCGCTGTAGTCGCGCTCGAGCTGGCTGGCCTCGATCTCCAGGCGCGTGTGCGCCATCTCCGTGTTGTAGCTGGTCACGAACAGCCACCCGTCGCTCGGGCCCTTGCCCGTCGAGGACAGGTCCCAGTGAAACGGCGGGGTGAGGATCTGCCAGGCCACCTCCATCTCACCGGTGTCCGGATCGACGGCCAGGGCGGTGATCACGCCGTTGTACTCGTTGGCGAACTCCTCCAGCGGCGCCGCCCGGCCGCGGGGCAGCGGCATGGCGAAGCGCGAGCCGCCGAAGAGGTACTCGGTGTCGTCGGTGACGAACGACGCGCCGTGGTTGCCCGAGGTGTTGGGGATGGGCCCGATGATCTGCTTGGTCTTGAAGTCGCGCAGGTCGATGCGGGCGACGCGGTTGTGGGCGTTGTCGTTGACGAAGAGCCAGCGGCCGTCATAGACGCCGTCGGTCTTGGACAGCGCCGGGTGGTGCACGTCGCCCCAGGTGTAGTCGCCGAGCATCTCGCGCGTGCCGTCGTCGTAGCCGTAGCCGTAGGCGGCGTTGGGGTTGAAGACGGGGATGGTTTTGATGTGGCGCATGGAGGGGACGCCGGCAACGCGGACGTCGCCGCCGTGGCCGCCGGAGTAGAAGAGGTAGTACTCGTCCATCTCGCCGGGAGCGACATAGGAGCGTTCGGCGGCGGTGCCGTCGGGGGCCTGGACCTCGGCCTCGGGGCAGCCGGCGAGAAGAGCCAGGGCCGGGGCCGTCAGGGCGGCGGTCAGCAGCGGGCGCAGTGATTTCATATCGGGTTCTCCTTCTCGAATTCAACGATGCATGGGCACGGGTTACTCGACGATCATGACGCCGTTCATCTGGCCGAAGTGGCCCGGGAACGAGCAGAGGAAGGGATATTCGCCCGGCTCGTCGGGGGCCTGGAACTCGACGGTGGCGGTCTCGCCGCCGCCGATCATCGCGGTGTAGGCGACGACGCGGTCGCGCAGGACCTCGGGGACGTAGTCGTTGGCCATGCTGCCGCCCTGCTCGCCGACGTCGCTGCCGAACTCGAACACGTCATCGCCGGGCCAGAGGATCACGACGTTGTGGCCCATCGCCTGGGCGGGCAGGTTGCCGGTGTGGTGCAGCGTCACGCGCACCATCTGCCCGGCGTTGACGGTGAACTCGTCGAGGTCGAAGCGCATGGCGTCGTCGCCCTCGATTTCGATCTCGGCGACGTTGCCGTCGTCCTCGAACGCGAGCATGGGCTCGGGGGTGACGCCGCGTGCGGCGGTGTCAAGGTCGATGGCGGGGCCTTCCTCGCGCTCGCCGCAGGCGGCCAGGGCGAGGCTGAGAATCAGGGCCGGGGCCAGCAAGAGACTCGTTCGGGCAAACATGGCGTTCCTCGTGGGCTGAAGGTGGGGCCTGGCGCGACGCTGCGCCAGGCACGATTAAGGATATTCCTATCCTAATAGGCTGTATCGGGGATGTCAAGCGTCGCGAAGGAGAAACGGGCACGGGGCCGGATGAATTTTAAGTCCAGATTTATCAGATATTTGATCCATACAAGCGCGCTGCGTGAATGGACCCGCCGCACGCGCCGCGGCCAGCGACGGCGGCCATCATATCGTAAGCACGTTGCCCAGTCCCCCCATCTCCTGCAAAAACACCTGCGACGCGCGACACCCGAGCGCGGCCGCGCGGCTTGCCCACCCGGGCACCGTTGCCGCGTCCGACGCGCTCAACGCGCGGCGGGCTCTTCCAGCGGCACGGGGCAGACCTCGCGGCGGCCGCAGCCTTGGCAGCGCTCCGCCTCCCACACGGCGTTGAACTGCTGAAGCGCGCCGTCGATCAGCTCGGGCGAGCGCGTCCAGATGCCCCACTCGATGTTGCGGCGGTGGGCCGCCTTGGCGCCGAGCCCGGCGCCCGTGAGGTTGGCCGAGCCCAGGTACATGGCCGCGGCGTCGACGATGACGGCCTTGGCGTGCAGGCGCGGGCAGCGCCGGATGGTGAGGTTGGCCGGCAGCTCGCGACGCAGGGCCCGCCTCGCCGCGGCGCTGGGGATGCCGGCGTGCAGCAGGCGGACCTCGACGCCGCGCTCGGCCAGGCGCAGCAGGTGCTCGACGATCGACGGCGCGTCGCCGCCGGGCCCCGGCACAAGCATGGCCTTGAAGTCGGCGGTGGCGATCGCCACGCTGGCCCGCGCC
>SLDI01000581.1:0-3660 GCA_007125385.1 Phycisphaeraceae bacterium
AGTACTTCGCCAGCTTCCGCAACTGGTTGAAGGTCAGGCCGCGCTCGCCCTCGATGACCTTGTCCAGTTGCACGCCCCGGTTGAAGTACTTCGCCAGCTTCCGCAACTGGTTGAAGGTCAGGCCGCGCTCGCCCTCGATGACCTTGTCCAGGGTGGACGCGGCGATGCCGACCGCGGACGCCAGGTCCTCGACTGCGATGCCGCGGTCCTCGCAGCACCAGAGAATCCGCTCGACGTTGATGGATTCAATACGCTCCATGGGGAAGTCTATGTGCTGCTCACGCGTCGGCACTCGCCGGGTCAGCGGCCAGTAAGTGACGAGGCCGTGGCGAGGGTCAATCGGCTTGGTGACGTGGCGGGATCTTGGCGGCCGCGCCCGGCCGACGACTGGGTGGGCCGGCGGTGCGGCGGCGCTGCGCAGGTAGAGCGGTGGATGAGCATGAGCCTGCCTCGCGTACCCGGGCCGGCCCGACCAGCGAGGGGAGGCAGGCAGCGTACCCTCGCCGGCCGAACCGCTTGGGCGGCGGCCGACCGCCCGACCCGGCGATGGGCAAAGTGTAGCAGGTGTAGGGGTTGAGCTTGTCGTTGTGTCCGTGGCTGTGGGTTGCCGCGGAGTTGCGGCTGCGCCGGGCGCTTGAGACAGTACCGCTATTACGACGCCGGGTTGTCCCAGGCTGGTGGCGCCGCCGACAGCGGGCAAGCCCACCCGCGACGCGGTCCCGGCGGGGGACGGGTCCAATGTTCCCGGCGGGCGGTGGTGATGGAGAACGAGGCCGGCGGGCCACGGCTGTACCTGGTGGCGGAGACGAAGGGCTCACTGCAGGAGCGCGAGCGCCGCGGCGTGGAGAACATGAAGATCGCTTGCGCCGCCTGGCACTTCGGCTCACAGCAGGTCGGCACGGCCGGGGCTCTGGACGGGGTGGACTACCAGGTGGTCAAGCGGGCGAGTGAGCTGGGGGCAGGTTCACCTGCACACGCTTCGGGGGAATAGGGCGCCGCGCTCGCACCCGCCGGGCGGGTGGCAGCGGCTCAGTCACGGAGGCCATTTTGCAGCAGCGTGCCGGCCGGTTGAGCGTCGGCGCAGTGGCACAGCCCGCCGTCGCCGGGCGGTTTGACCACGTGACCGGTCACGTCCGCCTTGTCGGTGGCGACGGAGGCTGCGAATCGCACCCGCCAAAGTCGCCAGTGGGGGCCCCATCTGGCAAAATCCGTTGCATTCGATGGCGGGACGCAGCCCCCGCCCGCGCGGCAACTGGAGGACAGCCCACATGCCCAGGACCAAGGCCATTCCGAAGGTAAACAGTGCGACGGTTCGCTCCCAGCGCCTGCGCCAGCGCCGGGCAGGCGAGCGGCCGTCGGGCTACGCCGCGATCACACGGGCGGCGGCGCTGGAGGTCCGCCGGCGCATGTTTGAGGATTTCTCGGAAATCCACCGGCAGCTATTCGGCTCACACCTGTATGGGGCCAACATCACCAACGCGATCCTGCGGGCGATGCACCGCCTGGTGCGCGAGGGTGGCGAGGAGCACCCGGTGGACGTGATGTATGAGCTGGCCCGCGAGTATCGGCCGGCTGTGAACCCGGTGCACTTTCTGAACCGCGTGGTGGCCAGGCGGCTTGGCTACCCCGACGTGCCGGGCGGCGAGGCACACATCGAATTGGCGTACCCCGATCCGATCGCGGGCATCTGACCATCCTGTGCCGGAGACTTTCGATGATCCCCAGAGCATTTGATGACGTCGGCCCTGACGACCTGGATGCGCTGGTGCGTGACCAGGTCGCCGAAAGTCGCACGATCGAATACAAGGCCACGCTTTTCGACAACACCGATGGTGGCAAGAAGGAGTTTCTCGCCGACGTGTCGTCTTTCGCCAATGCCGCCGGCGGTGACCTGATCTACGGCATCGTCGCGGCCGATGGCGTCCCGCGGGAAATCCGCGGCCTACCCGAGGCTAACGGTGAGAGTGACCTGCTGCGTCTCGACAGCATCATCCGCGACGGGTTGGCGCCCCGTATCCCCGGCGTGCGGCTGAAGTGGATTCAGGACCACGCCGCGGGTCCGGTGCTGCTGCTTCGCGTCCCTCGCAGTTGGATGGGCCCGCACATGGTTACCTTCGGCAATTCATCGAGGTTTTACTCGCGCAGCCCGGCAGGGAAGTTCCAGATGGATGTGGCGGAAATCCGGGCCGCGTTTGAAGGGGCCGCCGAGATTCCAACGCGGATTCAGCGCTGGCGTGATGAACGGCTCGGCCGGCTCGTGGCCGATGCCGGCCCTTTCCGACTCGGAGGCAGAGGATGCTTCGTGCTGCACATCGTGCCCGTCGAGTCGTTCGTGGATGAGTGGCGGCTTGGCATGCCGCTTCTGGAGGCACAGGGGCGCGGGCTTTCGCCGATCGGGGCCGGCGGTTGGGATTCACGGATCAATGTCGATGGGTTCGCCTGCTTCGTGCCGCAGGACGGCGGTGTCACGTCCGCCTATACGCAGGTCTTCCGGTCCGGGCGCATCGAGGCGGTGACTTCACGCGAGATTGCGGATTACGAGGGCGAGCGCCTTATCGCGTCGGAGAGATACGAACAAGACCTGAAGCAGGCCACCGCCGCGTACCTGCGCGTGCTGCATCAGTTGGATGTGGAGCCGCCTTTTTTCATCCTGCTTTCGCTCCTGAACGCGAAGGGTGCGACGATGGCGCTACGGGCCCGCTGGCCGGGTGAGCCCGCAACCCCAGTTGACCGGGATGTGCTGACGTTCCCCGAAGTGCTGGTCGAGGTTGAGGAGCCCGATACCGCCGAAGTGCTTAAGCCTATTTTCGACAGCGTTTGGAACGCCTGTGGTCTATCGGGCAGCCAAAACTATGGGGAGGACGGGCAGTGGCAGTTGAGGTGAACACGGCACGACGATGCCGCGCGTTCGTGGTGCTGGCGCAGGTATTGAGGTGCCTCGATTGTGTTCAGCAGCGCCATCTGTCGGCCGGGGGGGGCAGGACGCGCCGGTCACGGTAGGATGATGGCGTAACGGCGCATCGCCGAAGCGTGATCGGTCGTGCCCTCGTGACCGGTCACGTACGTGCCCCTTCAAGTGCTGTAGGAGCCCGTCATGCTTGATATCCCCGTCGTTCAGCAGCAGCTTGATGTGATGCGCCGCGCGGCTCGCGGCGAAGGCCGTGACTTGCCCGCCCAGTGGAAGCGCAGCAAGGCGTTTGGCGAGGCGTTGGCTGCGGTGATCGAAGCGGGGGCGTTCAGTGACGCGGCCTACACGCCGATCATGGCCCAGGTCCGCGAAGGCATCCGCATCCGCGACTACGAGGGGGCGGTCATCGCCCCGCTCGGGCACTTCCTGTTCGGGCGCCGGGCGAACTCTCGGCAGCAACTCGCCGCGATCATCGCGGCGGTCGAGCAGCAGCTCGTCGCGGCTCAGCAGGCGGGCCATGCGCCCGCGGCGGTCCCGACGCCGCGCGCTGCGAAGCGTGCGAGCGCGACCGCGGGTCAGCCGCGAAGGCCCCGGGCCCGTGTCGGCTGGCAGGCCGCCCGCGCCGAGGCGGAGCGCATCGTGGCCGAGGGCGGCGGCTACTGGCCAGGCGTGAACGAGCTCGCCAGGCAGGTCCGCTGCGGCAAGGGCACCATGATCAAGGTGATCCGCCGCTCGCCGTACCTGCAGGCGGC
>SLDI01000464.1:0-3654 GCA_007125385.1 Phycisphaeraceae bacterium
GCGCCGCCTCGGCGGGATCCTCGGGAAGCCAGTCGGGCGGAGAGTAGAGCTTCAAGTCCCACACCAGCGGGTGCCCGTTCATGTTCAACCCGTGCTTCTCACAGAACGCCACCGCCAGGTCCACGGGCGGGCGGCGATCGATGAAGGGGCTGTCGGCGGCGAAGCGCGGCTTGCCCTGCTCGGGTTCGAGGGTGCGCCAGTACAAGGCGATGGTGGCGGCGTTGAACAGCTCCACGAACCGCTGCTCATAGGCCTCGTTGAGGCTGGCGTCCTCGTAGCAGCCGAGCTTGAAAAGGTTGCCACCGAAGAGGAAGGTCGACGCCACCTGCTCGATCTCCACGCGCGCGCCTGGTGCCGGCGAACCGTCGGCCTGCTCGACGCGCAGCACCGCGTCGGACTTGCGGTTGGCCTCGATGCCCTGGTCGATGCGCGACACGAGGTCCGGGGCCTGCCAAAGCTGCTCATACTCGCGACTGATCATGGTGTGTCCCAGCGCTAGCGGTCAATGCCGGCTCAGGTGCCCCCGACGATGGGGAACCAACTCGGCCGACGCGGGTCCTGGTGAAAGCGGGCGTAGTAGTCGCCCTTGTCCTCGTAAAGCTTTTCGTAGCGGGCCATTTTTTCTTCGTCCAGGCTCACGCCCAAGCCCGGGCCGGTGGGCACGCGGATGGCGCCGTGCTCGTAAGGCATGAGCCCGCCTTGGATGATGTCGTCGGTGAGGTAGTGGTAGTGGGCGTCGCCGGCGACGTGCATCTCGGGGATGGTGCAGGCGGTTTGCAGCATCGCGGCCAGCTCGATGCCGAACTCCGCGCCCGAGTGCATGGCCACGCCCAGGTTGAAGGTGCGGCAGACGGCGGCGAGATCCTTGACGCCGCGCGGCCCCTCCCAGTAGTGCAGGTCGGTGAGCACGACGTCGACTGCGCCCATGCGCACGGCCGGGCCCAGGTCGTCGAACCGGGCCGGGTACATGTTGGTGGCGATGGGGATGCGCACCTGCTGGCGTACGGCCGCGTTGCCCTCGAGTCCCCAGGCGGGGTCTTCGAAGTATTCGAGATTCATCGCCTCGAGCCGGCGACCGATGCGCACGGCCGTGTGCACCGACCACGTGCCGTTGGGGTCGATGCGCAGACCGAAACCCTCGCCGAGCTTCGCGCGACACAACTCGACGACGCGCGCCTCCACTTCCGGCGCCATGACGCCGGCCTTGAGCTTCATCGCCTTGACGCCCAGCGTCTCGTGCAGCTCCACGCACAGCTCCGCCAGATCCTCCGCCGACTCGTCGTCGCCGCCGCCGGGGCGATCGTAGCGCCAGAAGAGGTAGGCGATCATGGGCACGGCTTCGCGCACGGGGCCGCCGATCAGCTCGCACACGCGTCGCCCGGCCGCCTTGCCCATGATGTCCAGGCACGCCATCTCGATCGCGCCGTACAGCCGGGCGTTGGAAAGGTAGTAGATGCTGCGAAGCACCTTGAGCTTGATCAGCTCCAGGTGAAACGGGTCGAGCCCGACGAGGCGGGGCTTGAGCTTGAGCAGCGCGCCGCGCTGGTCGCCACCGCCCACCTCGCCCAGGCCGACGATGCCTTCGTCGGTGATCAGCTCGACGATGGTGCGCAGGAAGTAGCCCGGATGCACGCCCGTGTTGTGCCGGAGCTGGCAGTTCAGGGGGATGGCGACGGTTCGCGCGCGCATGTCGGTGATCTTCACGGCTGGCCCTTTGCACCCGGTGCCGCGGCCGCGAGGGCCCGTGCCGCGTGGCGCAGGTGGCTGCGCAGCTCCTCGTGTCGATGCTCGGCGAAGTCGTCGGGCAGGCCGAGGATGGTGATGGTCGCCGCGGGCTGTCCGGCGATCGGGCCCAGGGCGACGGAGACGCTGTGCACGTGCCGGCGATAGCTGCCGTGGTCCGCACAGCAGCCGGTGGCGCGACACTCCGCGATGCGCTCCCGGACGTCGCGCCGGTCCTGATGCGCCCAGGCATGCTCCGGCGAGCGGCCCAGGATCGTCTCGATGGCCTGATCCTCCATCGCGCTGAGCAGCGCCGCGCCGGATGAGCCGACCGCCAGCGGAAAGCGCGCCCCGACGCGGCCGCTGAGGCTCATCGCCGCGGGCGACTCGGCGCGGGCGATGGCCGCCGCCTCGTCCCCCAGACGAATCGAGAGCTTGGCGGACAGGCCCACACGCCGCGCCAACTCCTCCAACGCCGGCTGGGCGACGCTGGCGAGGCGATCAAACGCCAACAGCGGCTCAAGCACCGGCAGCAGGCCCGGCGACAGCGCCGGCCGGCCCTGCTCATCCAGGCGTAGCCAGTCCTCGTGCTCCAGCGTCTTGACGATCCGATAGCACGTGGCCGGGGCGATCATCAGCGCCTTGCCCAGTTGCGTGATTGACCGGAACGGCCGCTCACGTGCGACAGCCTCGACGACACGGATGGCCTTGCTCAGGACGGGGATGGCGGGGGCGGTTGCCTTCATTTCCTATGTGAACTGTTTCATATCCTATATGAGTGGATGTGTCAATCCGGCGCACACGCCCCGCCGCGCCCCGCTGCAAACGGACGCGATTCGCCGCCCGCCAGCACCTCATACGACACCGCCATGTGGTATCCACCCTGGCTGTGTGGCGTCGGCTGCGGTAGCTGCCGGCGTTGCGATGCTGCCACTACGCCAGCCGCTCCATCAGCTCAGCTCACGACCGCCATCTGCGCCGCCAGAGCCTCCACACCAGCGTCTGCACCAACGCCGCCACCTGCCCAACGTGATCCGCCCCTTTCCCCGCCCAAGCCGATGCGTTCGCTCGGCCAGGAACAGCAGCGTCAGTCGGCTGCATAACCAGCGCCGTATCAGGCTCTGATACATAAGCACCCCGCACGCGCCGAACTCGGCCTCCTGCCTGGTCACCTCGAAACACTTCTCGACGTGCCAGTGCGTTAACGCCGCTTGAAGCATCGCCTTCAAGGATGCATTGGCCTGCGCCGACGCTCGCGCGGCCGTGTGAAGTCGCCGTCCCCAGACTGGCGTCTCGTGTGCCCCTGCGGCACAATGTCCTTATGACGCAGGCCACAACGACCGGAGGGATGAACCCCCAGCAGTTCATCACGAAGTGGCAGAAGGTTGAGCTGTCCGAACGGGCCGCCAGCCAGGAGCACTTCATCGACCTGTGCCGCCTGCTCGGCCAGCCGACGCCGGCAAGCTACGACGCCACCGGCGCCGAATACACCTTCGAGAAGGGCGTGCCCGTCACCTCCGGTGCCTCAAAAGGCGCCCAGGGCAGCCACGGCTTCGCCGACGTCTGGTGGCGCGGCAAGTTCGGCTGGGAGTACAAGCGCAAGGATAAGCACGCCAACCTCGACGACGCCTATCGGCAATTGCTCCAGTACCGCGAGGCCCTGGACAACCCGCCCCTGCTGATCGTCTCTGACATCGCCCGCATCGAGATCCACACCAACTTCACCGGCACCGCCAAGCAGGTGGAGGTCATCACGCTCGACAAGCTCGATGAGCCGAAAAACCTGGACACCCTCCGTCGGGTATTCACCAACCCCTACAGCTTCCGGCCCGGCCAAACGCCCGAGGCCATCACCGAACAGGTCGCTCAGGAGTTCGGCCGCCTGGCGCAGGCACTGCACGACCGCGGCCACGGGCCACACGACGCCGCGCA
>SLDI01000567.1:0-3650 GCA_007125385.1 Phycisphaeraceae bacterium
CAACCCCCGCGGCTTGCCGCTTCGCGTAGCGCGCCGCCTTCCACCGCCGCCGCGCGCAACCTACACTTGCCGGCTCCGCAGCCCATGAGCCCGCCATGGCCCCGACCACCCTCACCCTCGCCACCTGGGTCCACGACCTTGACCCCGTCGCCTTCGGGCCCGTGCGATGGTACGGCCTGTCCTACATCCTCGGCTTCTTCCTCGCCTTCCTGCTCATGCGCCGCGTCGCCCGCGTGGGCATCTCGCCCATCGCCCCCGCCCAGGTCGCCGACCTCGTGCTCTGGGTCGGCATCGGCATCCTCCTGGGAGGCCGGCTCGGCTACGCCCTCTTCTACAGCCCGGCCCTGTTCGTCACCTTCTCCACCGACATCCCCTTCTGGCAACTGCTGAACATCCGTGAGGGCGGCATGGCCAGCCACGGCGGGATGCTCGGCGGCGTCGTCGCCGCGCTCATCTTCGCCCACCGACACGGCCTCGACCGCTTCTTTCTCCTGGACATGCTCGCTTTCGGCGGCCCACTCGGCCTCGCCGCCGGCCGCGTCGCCAACTTCATCAACGGCGAGCTCATCGGCCGACCCGCCCCCGAAAAACTCCCCTGGGCCGTCAAGTTCCCCCAGGAAATCCGCGACTGGCCTGACGAACGCCAGCTCCAGCTCTACGACGCCCTGCCCCCGCCCGGCCAGGTGCGCCTCGAGCTCCAGCAGTGGCACCCGGCCACCATCGTCCAACTGATGCGCGACGGCGAGCGGCAGGTCATCGACATCGTCGAGCCCATGCTCACCGCCCGCCACCCCTCCCAGCTCTACGCCGCCGTGCTCGAGGGCCTCGTCGTCTTCGCCGTGCTGCTGTTCGTCTGGCGCAAGCCGCGCGTCCCCGGCCTCATCGCGTCGCTGTTCGCCATCACCTACGCCTGCGGACGAATCCTCAACGAGTTCTTCCGCCAGCCCGATGCGCACATCATCGACGCCGAGTTCGCCCTGCTCGGCGTCACCCGCGGCCAATGGCTGAGCCTGCTCCTGCTGGCCGTCGGCGTGTGGGGATTGTGGTACACCCGGCGGCGAAAGGCCCAGCCGATGGGCGGCTGGCGAAAGGTGGCCTGACCCGCTTCCACATCAGGCGAACAGCGTTGGATGTGACGCGCTTGGCCGCGGCGAAACCGCACCACCCGCGTACGCTGAGCTTCTGCGGATCCCCAATCCCCGAACCCCGCTACTTCCCCGCCTGATCGTTGCTCGACGCGCCGGCCTTGGCGCGGCTGCGTCGGGGCCGGCGGTTGCCCGCCGCGACCCACACCACGCGGTCCGCGGCGTGCCACGTGCCCCGGCCGTAGGGTTGATGCGCCGGCCGCAGACGCACGAAGGCGGCGCCGTCGTCGGCCGCGATGTCGCAGATGCGGGCCGTCAGGTACCCGTTGAGCGTCGTGACGGTGTCGCCGCGCGACAGCTTCCGCCCCGAGTAGTCGACAGCGTGCTCGAGTTTTCGCATGGCCACGGGTCCTTTCGCGCGATGTTCGATCCTAGGCAGCCCGTAGCCTCGATTCCATGCTAGGCCCCACCGTCCGGCCCCGACCACCGGCTCGGGACACATCAAGCTACCCCGCTGCCCGTTCCTACCCCGGCCAGCGGGCGCCCCCAGCGGGCCCGGGCCAGCCACGAAGCCGCGAAAACCACGAAGGGGATATCGACGCGGCCACCTCCGGCCCCCTCCCGGAGGGAGGGGGGTCGGAGCGCGGCCCGCGATTTGGTAACATCCTTATCTTTTCCAACCCCGCCACATCAGTCACCCCCCCACGAGGCAAGCACGCTCATGCAGACCACGCTCATTCTCATCAAGCCCGACGCCGTCCAGCGCGGGCTCGTCGGCCGCATCATCAGCCGCTTCGAGGACAAGGGCCTGGCCATCGTCGCCGCCAAGCTCATGCGCATCAGCCCGGAGCTCGCCGCCCGCCACTACGAGGCCCACCAGGGCAAGCCCTTCTATGACGGGCTCGTGAGCTTCATGACCTCCAGCCCCGTCGTCGCCATGGCCGTGCGCGGCGACAACGCCATCGCCATCTGCCGCAGGCTCATGGGCGCCACCAAAAGCGCCGAGGCCGAGCCCGGCACCATCCGGGGGGACTTCGGCCTGACGACGGGCTACAACCTCGTCCACGGCGCCGACAGCCCCGAGGCCGCGGATCGCGAGCTGGGCCTGTTCTTCAAGCCCGAGGAAATCCTCGACTACGACCGCACGCTCGAGCGCTGGCTGGTGGAGTAGGGGGGCGCGGGAGGGTTCGGGGATCGGGGTTCGGCGATCCGCAGAACCCCGCGGCTTGCCGCTTCGCGAAACCCTCCCGGCAACGTGGCCCGCTCCGTCCGTCCTCTCTGCGGATCCCCGATCCCCGAACCCCGAACCCGCCTGCCTCCCCCCGCTACTTCAACCCGCCCATCGCGCAGATCCGCTTGTACGCCGCCACGTCCACCGGCATCACCGACAGCCGTGGCTGACGCACCAGCGCCAGGTGCGCCAGCTTCGCGTCCTGCTTGATCTGCTTCAGGCTCACCGGCTCGGGCAGCGTGGTCACCGCCTTGACGTCGACCATCACGAACCGCCCGGCCTCGTCGCCGGGGTCCGGGTAGGCCTCGCGCATCACCTCGACGACGCCCACCACCTGCCGCTGCTTGCCGGAGTGGTAGAACAGCGCCCGGTCGCCCTTGCTCATCGCCTTGAGGTTGTTGGCCGCCTGGGCGTTGCGCACGCCGTCCCACTCGGTGGTCTTGGCGTCGAGCTGGTCCTGCCAGGACCATGTCTCGGGTTCGGACTTCACCAGCCAGTATTTCATCAGGAGCTCCCTGGCAAGAAGGTTGATGATCCTTTGGGCATTGTGCCGATCCTCGATTTTACACAGGGTCTTGACGCCGCGCGCCGGCGACAGGTACCATAAACCGACATTTGCTTCGGCTCCGTGGGCTTTCCGGGGTCAGCGCCGTAACGACCTCTCTGTTCCTCCGGGCCGATGACAGCATGACGTTCTGACGTCGCCGGATGCCCCCCCGGGCTCCGAGAGTCATTTCAGGTTATCCGTTCAAGGGGTTCGTGCATGGAGCTTACCTGTCGCGGATGCTCGGCCCGCATGCGTGTGCCGGACGTGGGCACCCCACGAAGCATGCAGTGCCAGAGATGCCGGGCGGTGAACGTCCTCGTCGCCGACCGTGCGGAGCAGGTCGCCGACGGCATCGCCGTGGACTGCCCCCGCTGCACCCTGCGCGTCCGGCTCGAGCCCCGGGCCGCGCCGCACGTGCGCTGCATCCGGTGCGAGGCGGTGATCGATACGACCGAGCTCAGGCAGCGCCGCGAGGCGGAGCGCCGGGGCGGCGGTGCCGGCGGCGAGCTGATCCAGATCGGGGCCTACTTCATGCCCGGCCGATACCGCATCCGCCGCCCGGTGATCGGGCGCAAGCGGATCCGCTACGTCATCTACCGCTGCCCGCACTGCGCCCGCGAGCTCGAATGCCCGCTCGAGCGCCTGGCCGGGCGGCGCAACCAGTGCCCGGTCTGCGCGCAACGGCACATCGTGCCCGGCCGCGATTATCTCGATCAGCACCCCGCCCCCGCCGCCACGCCCGCCACCACCTCCGCCCCGGCCAGCGTTGCCGGCTCGGCGGCGCCCG
>SLDI01000277.1:0-3649 GCA_007125385.1 Phycisphaeraceae bacterium
ATCGAGCAGGTGGTGGGTGGATTGAACCAGATCGCCAGTCGTTGGCTGAGGCAACGCCGGCGTCACAGCAGCCGTTGTCCCGCCGAAGCCGATGCGTTCGTGGTTCATTGCTTGGCCTACCACCAACGCCGCAACCTGGCCGTCAAACGCGCCCGCGGCTTCGAGCCGCAACTGGAATGAAAGTGCGCTGTCCAGTTAGGAACCCAGGAAACCAGGAGAAGAATGCAGCGTCGTCGATCACTTCCTGGCTTCCTGGCTTCCTCATCCCCCTCTTATCCGTGTTCATCCGTGTGCATCTGTGGGTCTGCTGCTTCGGTGGCGGGCTTCGGCGCCAGGCACATGTGGTCGAGGTCGAGCGGCGGGTCGTCGGTGATCAGTCGCCGGCGGATGTCGCGGCGGTTGCGCCACTCGTAAGACGCCAGACCCGCGACGAGCAGCATGAGCATCACGACGAAGCTGGTGATGTAGACGAGGGCGGCGCGATGGTCCCGGCGGATGGAGGGACGAGCGCCGGATACGCTCGATGAGCTGTAACGCTTGGTCACGCGGCCGAAGGTTGCCTCGGCGACCGCGGTATCGGGCTCCCGGCTGGCGATGAGCGAGTTGACGACGGCCGCGCCGTCGGCGACCCCCCGAACGACGGCGGGATCGTCGACGTCGACGCCCAACTGCCGCAGCCAGTCCGCGAGCGTGTCGGCGGAGAACTCGTCGAAGCTGGCGACGCGATGCGCGCCGAGGTGGTTGACGAGGCTGCGGCGAATGTCGTCACCGGGGTAGACCTGGTGCTGCGTCCAGTTGCCACCGGCATCGATGGAGACACTGACGTAGCGCACGCCGATGGTGTCCATGTCGCGCCATGGCTCGGCGAAGCGGTGCAGCACACGATCCGGCTGCGCGGTCAGGCGTATGGCCTCGTAAGCGCCCGATGCCGGGCGCGCCATGATGTAGTTGAAGCTGTAGGAGCGCAGCGCGACCAGTTCGTTGCAGACCATCCACCAGAGGAGCGAGCATACCAATAGCGTCGTGCCATACATGCAGACACGATCAATGCACCGCGCCCGCCTGGGTTTGCCGGCCACGGCCCCGGGCTGGTGCAGATCGGCGCCACACTCGGGGCAGTGGGAACTGGTCAGTTGCCGCAGCGCGTAGTCGCACCGGCGGCACAACGGACGCAGGCGGTTGAATTCCGGGTCGGTGCGCTGGCGATGATGCTCGTAACGGCGCCAGAGCCAGGACAAGACCAGGCCCAGCATCACGCCCAAGGCGATCAGCAGCGCAAATCGGCCGACCAGGCTCAGCACGAGCACCGGGTCCATGACGCGGCGCAGTATACGCTGCTGCCGAGCCCCCCGAGTGCGGTGGGCTTGAAACATGCCGAGGCCATGAATCTTGGGCGATGATCGGCGTCGCGGTCATTGGCTGGGGAGCCACGTTCGTGGCCTTCGCTTCGCGAAGACCACGAGGCAAGGGCAGAGTTCCTTTCCTGGTTTCCTGGCTTCCTTATCTGTCTTATCTGTGTTCATCCGTGTGCATCTGTGGCTATCCCTTCCCGCCTGCTAACTTGACGCCCTTGCCGCCCCGGCCCTGCCAAGCGGCGCCGCCCGGCCGAACCTACACCCACCGGCGCGGCGGCGTTGGCGCGCCGTGTTGAACAAGCCTGGCCAGTAGAATGGGATCACGGGAACCTTTTCAAGGACGCCCTGCCCATGCCCAAGCTCCGCCCACGACCCCGCCTCGTCCGCGCCGCCTGCGCTGCCCTGCTGCTCGGGATCGCTTTCCCTTCCGCCATCGCCGACGAGATTGTCATCGAGCGCACGCTCGAAGCCGCGCCGGGCTACCCGCGCGTCCACGTGCAGCTCCTGCGTCAGGGCGAACCCATCACCGGCCGGGGCGCGGCGCTCGGGGGGCTCGACGCCCTGCAGGGTCTCGGTGACATGAACGACCTCGACGCCATGCTGGACGACCTGCTCGCCCCGCAGGACCAGCGCGTCGACTCCTTTCCCGCCTTCCTCGACACCGGGGCCAGCGGCTACGTCGTGAGCAAGTCCACGGCCGAGCGCTTCGGCCTGGAGCGCGTCGCCGGCTCGCGCTACCACGAGGTCGGGCTCGATGGCGAGATTGTCCTGGACGTGAGCGAGCCCTACGACACGGCCCTGGCGGACTCGACCGGCCGCCTGCGCGACACGCCGGGCGACTTCCGCCGCGGCGAGCGCGACGTGCGGCTGATGCTCAAGCGCCAGCCGCCGGCCAATCCGCTGATCGAGATGACCATGGGCGCCATCGACGTGGTGGGCATGCCCGCCATCCGCCACTTCGTCGTCGAGCTCGACCCGGGCCCCATGGGCGCCGGCGGCGGAGGCATTGCCGACATGCTCGGCGAGCTGCAGGGCGCCGACCCGCTGGCCGGCATGAACCTGCTCGACCACCTCGATGAACTGGGCATGGGCCCGGCCGTGACGCTGCACGATCGCGCCCACCGCCCCGCCGACGTGGATCTCGTCATCCAGATGCGCTACCGCGAGTATGCCCGTCGTCAGAACCCGCGCGACCGCGGCCCGCTGCCGAGCCTCGCGTCCCATCCCGTGCTCGTTGACCTGACGACGCGCCACGACGACGCGGCGTTTACGGGCGACTGGCTGCTGGACACCGGCGCGCCGGTGAGCATCATCTCCACCGCCCACGCCGCGGCGCTGGGGTTGTACGACGACGAAGGCGAGCCGGTGGGCCGCCCCGATTTCGTCATGTCGCTGGCCGGCGTGGGCGGGGACATTCGCGCGATCGGCGGGTACCGCGTCGACGAGCTGCGCGTGCCGGCGGCCGGCGGACGCGAGCTCGTCTACCGCGATGTGCATGTGCTGGTGACCGACATCAGCGTGACGCTGGACAGCGGCGAGACGGTGACGCTCGAGGGGTTGTTCGGCACGAACCTGCTGCTGCCGACGGTCGCGGGCCTGGGTGTGGGGCTGGGTCTGCCGACGCAGGTGGCCCCGGGGCCTTTCGAGCGCGTCTGGATCGACGGTCCGCGCGGCCGGCTGCTGCTGCGCCTGGCGGATCGGTAGCCTGTGTCGAGGACGCCGGTGCCGGGGCCGCCTTGTCCACGGGTGCCTCGGCAACGGTCGCTTCAGCAACGGCCCCGGCGGGATTCGAACCCGCACTGGAGCGATTTTAAGTCGCCTGCCTCTGCCAGTTGGGCTACGGGGCCTGCATTGCGACCCGGATGATACGCCCGCCAGGGGCCAGCCGTGCCGCTACTGCTGCCGCATCGTCGCGACCAGACGCTGGTGCGGCTGGGGCAAGGGCAGGTCCGCCACGCTCGAGAGGCGCCGCCACTGGCCCACCCCGCCCGGCAGCCGCCCGGCCTCGACGCGCAGGTGAAACGGCCGCACCGCGATCGTGCGATGCGTCGTCTGGTGCGTGAACGGCTCCAGCCGCCGCACCAGGCGGCAGCTCAGGCGCAGCTCATCCTCGACCCAGGCGATCAGCTGCTGCGCCGCGCCGCGTGCGGTCGGCCGGCCCGGCCGCTCGCGCGTCGGGAACTGCCACATCCGCGACCAGAGCCCACCGCTGGGCCGGCCGGTGAAGAGGTAGCGTCCGCCGCGCTCGATCACCGCCACCTCGTGCGTGATGGCGCGCGGCTGGCGCCCGGCGG
>SLDI01000077.1:0-3647 GCA_007125385.1 Phycisphaeraceae bacterium
AGGGTGGGTAGAGCAAAGCGAAACCCACCACCCCGGCTGCCACGGGTGCATCTCAAAAGCTGGCGCATCACCGTGGCCTCCACTCATCCTCACCGATCTCAACAGGCTAACCCAATCTTGCACCAACCCATTCAAATCACGACACCTGATGAGTAACTTGGCCCACGCGCCGACCCCGCGTCGGCGTGTCCCGCCGCACCTCAATCCAGGGCATCACCCATGCACCACCGCCGCCTCCCACATCACCTTTGCGCCGCCGTGTTGCTCGCCCTCACCGCCACATCCACCGGTTGCAGCAACCCCATCGTCTCAGCCCCGCAGCGCATGGGCTTCGAGCTCGGCCAAGGCGCCTACCCCCGCGCCGCCATCTCCCACCCCGAAGTCTACACCTACCCCCAGATCGAGCAGGCCAAACGCCTCATGCTCGACGGCCGCATGCCCATCGACCGCATGCACCAGCACTTCTTCACCGACACCGAACCCGACAACCGCTTCGAGAAATCCTTACATCAGACCCAGCAGCATCACACGGCCGCGAACCAACTCGTCTCCCTGCTCGCCGTCGAGTTCGCCCACCGCGCCCTCGACTCAACACGCGACGACGACGACGCCAACGACCAACCCTCGCCCCGACATCAGAACCGCGTCGACGAGCTGCTCACGAACCTCCTCGAGCACCCCGCGCCCGCGCACGACAGCCCGTTCGACCAGTTGGACCGCGCTCACGACCTGTACATGGGCTACTTCCTCAAGCAACTGCGCAGCATCCCTCGCAGCACCAGCGCCCACAGCCACCCCTGGAACCACGACCACGACCACGATCACGACCACGATCACAACGACAGCCGTACCCAGCGCACGCTGCTGCTGGCGTTTCAGGTCAACGTTCAGCCGGGCAGCCGCCCCGACCATATGGCCGGCGTCCGCGTGCGCGTCACCGGCGTGGACAGCGAGCGCGGCGACGCCAGCGCCGACCAGGTGGCTGTGCAACGCCTGCACCCGATGCGCGCCTACGACCTGCAGCAGGCCGCCATCGCCGACCTCATCGAGGACATCACCAGCCTCACCGCGCAGTTGAACCCCGATACCGCACCCACCCGCGCCCAGTTGCGCCAGGCACGCGCGCAGTTCAGACGCACCCGCGACCACTTCATCTCGCGCATCAACAAGCACGCCGGCGTCATCGACGCCAGCCGTAACCAGTTCGGCTGGAACTTCTACCCCAGCAATCGCGAGAGCGTGCGCCGTTCGAGCCTTGGCGTCGCCTGGCGATCACTCGTCAGCCTCGACCCGAGCCCCACCTTCCACGCCAACTTCCTCGACGCCGGCGTGCGCGACGCCGCCGTCTACATCCAGGTGCCCAAAAACATCACCTCCATCACCTTCGAAAGCACTTCCTTCAGCGAGCCCGTCCGCCGGCACTGGCCCCGCGACTTCGGCAACCTCGAACGATACGCCGGGCAAGTCCACACCTTCACCGTCGACCTGCCGCCGTTCGAGCACGACGAAGCGGTCCATCCCGCCTTCCCCGGAAGCCCCGCCCTGCATGCGCTCAGCCATCAATGTCACGTCATCTCCGGCTGGATCCGCCAGGTTCAGCGTAAGCTCGACGAGCACGGCCGGCCGCACCAGAACCTCACCGATCTCCAACATCGCGAACTCGAGTTCGCCCGGCAGCGCCTGCGCGCCGCGGTCGGCGACCTCGACAAACACCTCACCGGCGCCGAGAAGGAGCTTGCAGCGTTGCGCGACCTGGCGGTGCGCCCGGACCCAAGCCAGCCGATCAGCCTGGCCCTGCACCCGGACGCCGACGACCAACCTGCCCCCGTGGAGCACGCCCGCCGCGACGACCGCGATCGCAACCCCGTGCGGAACTACCTCGCCGGCCACCGCGTCGTGCAGCAAGCCCGCGACGCGCAGGCGTATGCGGCACTGTTCCTCACAAACGACGACGATGGCGAACAGCGCCACGCAGAGCGATGAGCAACATTCACCGCCAATGAACCACCCTGCTCACACCGCCAACGCCCCGCGGCACCGTCCTCACGCAAGCCCCCATAGGCCCTCGCCAGACACTTGACCACCCTCGGGCGCGCTCGTCATACTATTGAAGGCTTGGCCGGGGGCGTCGCTCAAGGGGAGCCGGCCCGGCTACTCGCCCCTGGCGACAACGGCACCCAGGTGGGCTTGCTCGGTGCCAAGGGACTGCCCCGGCCCGCATCGCTCAAGAGCGGCGGCTGAGACCTATCGCGGCCGGCCATGCGCTGCACGGCTCGACCTGGATCACATCGCCCCGTCTTTCGGAGGCACATGATGCGATTCCCACGCGGCACCTCCGTGCTGCCTCTTCGAGGCGCTGCGGCCTGCCTTGCATCCTTGCTCGTTGTGTCCGGCTGCACTTGCACGCCGTGCTCGACACGCCAGACCAGCCGCCTGTTCTCATACGAGGGCGTGCCCGCGGACGCCGTGCAGGGCTCGCCGCTCATCCGAAGCAGCGATGCCCTGGATGACGCGCGAACGATCCACGCCTTTGCCTTGAATCCCGACCACGTGCTGCTGCGCCTGGTGTTGCCCAGCGATGCCCACCTCTGGTCCGTCACCAGCCGGGTCGTCGGCACCGCCGGTCGCCGTGTGCTCTGGCTCGAGCAGCGGTGGCGGTCCCCCGACGGCGGGCAACTGGAGCTGACCATTGCGGTGCTCAGTGAGCGGGAGCAATATGCCTGCATCAACGGCGTCGTTCATGAACTGCCACAAGAGCGACCGCTGGTGATCGGACCCGACCTCAAACGGATGTCAGACGCGGTGACACGATGACGGGTACCTCGGCGCCCGCATCCCGGCTGGCCTGCGCCATGCGTTACAGCATCGAGTTCTCCAAGGGCTTCGCTGTTGAAGACCGTGTCGCTACGGTGCGCTGCCGAAGGTTCTCGACCACCGTGGCCCCCGACAGGCCCCCGCACACGCGTGGTTTCGTTCTACGACAAACCCCTGATGAAGACTGCTGGAACTGGCTCTGGCCGGACGAGCAACGCTGGCGGCTGTGTGTCAACTCGTACTCCGGCAGAGATCAGCTAAGCGTCAACGGCCGCACTGTGGCGACCACGAAGCCGTTCAGCCAGGTTCTACCCGGTCGCTTCGCTTGGAACACGAGTGCACACGACAGCGCGACCCGGCTGCTCTTTCGCCGCTGCTGGTGCGGACTCAACATCTATTCGTGCGGCTCTGCAAGGCTGGCGGTGGGGCGCTGGCGACCCATTCGACGGCGCTTGGACGTCGTGGTGCGAAGTCGCGACCACATGCTTCACCCGCTGGTAGTGGGCATGTGCTTATCGGCCTATGGCAGGCGCCTCAGGGTGCCCGAATCTTAGAACGTGTGTGAGAAGTCGTTTCGGGGGTGCCACACAGCACGCCGAAGGCTGCTGTGTGCGATCAACCGTCGATGGCCGACGCACACAGCACCCTGCCGGGATGCTGTGTGGGACCCTTGTCACACACGTTCTTAGGCTCCGTCCGAAAACCGCAGGCGTGGGGGTGCCACGGCTTGTCCCGAAGCGACTGTGTTTCCTGTCAAGCGGTGGTGGCGTGAATTTCGTCGGCCATGAGGCGGTTCAGGTGGATCAGCAGCTTGTGCATGCAGGCGGTCATGG
>SLDI01000628.1:0-13197 GCA_007125385.1 Phycisphaeraceae bacterium
CGGTCCATCTGTTGGCGCAGGTTCGCCCGCACCCGGCTCGGGTCGACCATCACCAGCCCCAGCTCCAGCATCCGCTTGTACAGGCTGTCCTCCATCTGTCGCGTGTCGAGCAACTGCTGCTGCTGCTGTTGCTGCTCGTCCTCGAGCTCCCGCCCGCCCGGGCCGCGGCGCCGCCGCTCCGCCGCCCGGTCGCGAGGCTCGGACTCGCGGTCCTCCCCCCCGATGTGAACCGTCACGTACGTCCCGCCGGCGCCTTGCTGGGGCTCGGCCTCACGCCGCTCGGCCTCCTGCTCGGCGATCTCGCGGATCTGCTCCTTGTAGTCCGGGTGGCGCTGCTCCTGCTCGCTCAGGGCCCGGTTGATCACGATGCCGATGCGCGGCTGGCCCTCGGCCTCGTACTGGGCGGCGAGGTCGGCCTTCGCCTGCTCGTGCTCGGGGTGCGCGGGGTCCACCAGCCGCATCCACCGCGGCAGCCGACGCTGGCCCGACGAGGTTTCCCTCGGCTGCGGCCGGGCCACCAGCGTGATCGTGCCCGAGCTGCCGTCGGTGGCGTCGATCTGCATGTCCAGCGTGTCGCGGGCCGCCTGCTGGAGGCCGAAGACCAGGTCCAACGGCCGACCGATGTGATCGATTGTCAGCGACGCGACGGTTTCCAGGCCGTCGGAGCTCATCCCGCCGTCGCGCACGCGCTGGACCTGATCGATCTGCTCGAAGGCGTTGCGCGCCTCGACGAGCTGCTCGACGCCCTCGATCCCCGTCAGGCGCACCGTGTACCGCCGCGCTGGGCCCTCGTCGCCGTCGCGGACGTACCAGTGGGCCAGTTGCTCGATGAACTTGCGGGTGACCTGCTCGGCATAGGCCTTGATGGTGGGCCCATCGGTGCCGCGGGTCCAGTCGAAGCCGAACCCGCCGATGCTCCGGCCCCGGGGCACGTCGAGGACCTCGACGCTGACGCGGTAGCGCGCCCCGCGCTCGGCGACCTGGCCCGACTCGAGCATGCGGATCACCAGCACCAGCTCGGCGTTGATCTCCTGGCTGATCAGCCGCACCGCCCGCGACTCGTCGCGGAGGTTGAGCATCGCCACTTCGCGCCGGGTTTGCTCGTTCAGCGCGTCGAGGCTGACCAGCTCCACCCCGGGCCGCTGGCGCAGCAGGCGCTCGATCTCCAGGCGAAGCTGCGCCGCGTCGCCGGCGCGGTCGAGCAGGTTCATCCCGCCGCCGACGTAACGGTCCGGGGCGGGCGCCCGCGTGGCCACCGGCTCCTGGCTCCGCCGCGGGCCGGTCGATGCCTCACGCCCGACCAGCACCAGCAGCGTCGGCTCGCCGGCGCGCTCGTAGGCCTCGGCGAACAGGTCGATGTCCGGCGCCGAGGCTTGCGGATCGACCCGGGGCGGGTCGGGCCTGGGCTGCGCCTCGGCGCGGGCCAGGCCGCCGAGCATCACGGCGGCAACGAACAGGGCCAGTGTGGTGCGCATGGCTTGACCTTTCAAGGCTCGGGATGCGGTCCGCCCGCCGGGGGGGGGCGAGCTCAGCGCGCCCGCCGGATCTCCATCCGCCAGTCCGCCGCCGCCGTCTGCAGGGCCGTGGCGTCGAACTGCCTCTGCAAGCCCGGCTCGATGGACTCGCGACGCCAGCCGCTGTCGTGGCGCAGCTCCCGCCCGCTTTCGTCGAGGAAGATGAACCGGTACTGCACCGTCACCCGGCGGTCGGACACCGAACGCACCGGCACGCTCACGCGCATCGGCCGCGTCGACGTCGACTCGTCGACGATCGCGTCCTCGACCACCAGCACCTCGTGCAGGCCGTCGATCGCCACGTTATGGGGGTAGTTGCCCCCCAGCGGATCCGTCCGCGCCGTCGGCGGGGCCTGGATCGTGTCCCGGCAGCCCACGCCCAGCATCAGGATCACCACCAGCCCGCCCATTGCGATGTTGCTTGCTCTGTTCATGCTGTCTCTTTCCATGCTCATCTCGGCGGAAGACCTTCTTCCGCGATCATCCGCCCACCAGCTTACTGCCCGGCGACGCGCGGCGCCGTCTCGGGCTGCTGCTGCTCCGGGTCCGGCGCGAGCTTCTCGCGGATCCGCTGCGCCAGGGCCCGCACCTCTTCGCTCTGCGGCCTGTAGGGCCGGTGCTCGCGGTAGAACAGCCGCGCGTAACCCATCGTTCCCACCTCCGGGGTCGCCAGCGTCCGCGGCGCCCGGCCGGGCAGGCCCGCCTCGAGCACGTGCCGGCCCGGGTAAGTGCCGCGCTCCAGCTCGATCTCGATGTTCTCAAGCTCGTACAGCTCACGCAGATCGTCCAGCGTCAGGTCCTGGAGGAACCCGGCCTCCTGATACGAAGCCAACACCTCTTCGCTGGGCGGCCGGACGCATCGCCCGCCGAGGATGTACGGCAGGTTCGGCTCCAGATCGGTCTGGCCGTGCTCGTCCGTGTAGTGGCGCTGGGCGAGCTGGGCCCACTGCGGCGGCTCCTGGTCGCCGTCGGGCGAGGTGAGCAGGCGCAGGTAGTGCACCCGCACGGCGGCGTCGCTCTGGTCGTCGGCCGGGGCCGCGAGCACGAAGCTCGATCGCCGGTCGCTCTGGACCTGGACGCGGATCGGCTGCTCGGGGTCGTCGAGTTCCAGCGGCGCGAGGTAGATGCGCTGGGGCAGGGTCTCCAGGTGCCGCGTGTCCGCCGCCGCCGCCGAGCGCGCCGCCGAGCCGGCAAACATGATCGCCAGCCCGGCGATCTGGGTGGCGGTGTCGTCGAAGGCCATGCCGGCGGCGGTGACCATCTGCCCCGTGGCCTGGAGGGCCCGGCCCGCCTCGGCGCGTGACCGGCGCATGTCCTCGATGCTCCGCCAGCGGTGGTCCAGCGCCATGCGGTTGACGTCGGTGACCGCCGGAAGCTGGTAGGTCTGGTCCCCGTGCTCGACTTGCAGGGGGCGGAGGTCACTTTGCATGCGCGGCCGGAACGCGGCGATGACGTTGTCCGGGCCGGTGGCGACCTTCTGCGGCGCCTGGCCGTAGTCCACCACCAGCAGCGTGTTGTACAGCTCCTGGCGCAGCACCTCGACCAGCGGTTGCAGGTGCGGGTCGATCGCCAAGGCTTTGCTGAACTGCTCCTCGGCCTCGGCGTCGCGGCCGATCTGCTGGTTGGCGATGCCCGACATCAGGTATCCGAGCGTGAAGTCCGACTCCACCACCTCGTAGCCTTCGTCGAAGTATTCCTCGTCGAGGTCTTCCTCAACGGCGTGGTCGATGACCTCCGTCGCGTCCAGCGGCTGGCCCTCGTCGTCGCGGCCGAACTCGCGCAGATGGAACATGGCGTTGCTCAGCGCGGCGCGCGTGTTGTCCCAAGAGCCCTGCATGGCGTAATGCAGCCCGACGTAGTGGTAGCTCAGCGCCTGCTCGAAGGGTTCGCCTTTCCAGATGAGGCGATCCTCGCTGGAGAAGATGGACATCGTGGTCCGGTCCGGGTTCAGCCCCTGCATGCGCATCATCTCGTAGATTTCGTCCACGAGCGTGTCAGCGTTGTCGCGGTAGCCGTCCGCGAGCATCGCCATCGCCAGGCGCATACGGGCGAGGATGTAGTCGCGGTCGCTCTGCTCGACCCGGCGCTCGCCCGAGGAGGTCGGCTCCACGTTCTGGGGAAGCCGACGCGTCAGCTCCGTGCGCACCACGCCGTATTCGCCTTCGACGAAGCTCTGCTGGACGTTGACGCGCCCGCCGGTCTGACACCCGGCGGCCATCGCCGCCAGCAGCAGCACGCTCGCGCAGGCTCCCCACCGCGGCATCGCTCGATTCTGTGACATGACAGGCCCCTCAGTTGGCGGGTGAAACGGTTCCGACTCAATCGATCGCCAGGCCCCAGGCCTCGCGGCTGAACTCGAACGTGTCCATCCATTTAACCTCGCGGGTCTCGAGGTTGGTAATGCTGTACTCGAGGTAGTAGTGATCGGTCCGCCGGCCGACGTAGCGCTCCTCGGCTCGGCGCTGCGCTTCGGTGCCGGTGCGCGGCGCCGACATGAACACCGCGTGCATCATGTGCGTGGTGCGCGGCAGCTCGTGCAGCGTGCCCTCGTAGCCCGCGCCGCGGACGAGCTCGCGGCGCTCCGGTGGCACCTGGAAGTGGATGTTCAGGTTCTCGGCAAGGTGGCGCAGCTCCATCGAGCCCTGGACCCGGGCCATGAGCATCCACTGCTCGGCCGGCGGGATGATGTCCGTGGTCAGGTTCTCGACGCGGTTGATGGTGATGTAGATCGGCTCGGACTCGGGCGTGCGCTGGGCGAGGAACTCACTGGAGGCCAGGCTCTGGGCCATGCGCGCCACGGTCTCGTCCAGATCCTCGATCTGGATCCGGGTCGTCGTCGGGTTGGGCCTGCTGGCGCAGCCGGCCGCCGTCGCCACCACCGCCGTCAGCAACACCAGGGTCAGCCGCGTTCGCGTCCGCATCGGCTCGCTCCTGGCCCGGCGGCGCGGCCACGCGGGCCACGCCGGTCAAGCTCCGGTGGTCAAGCTCAGCGCCCCTGAACCTGCGCCAGGTCGAAGTCGCTGGAGAGAACGATCTCGCGGCTGCCCAGATGCGTCAGCCGGAACTCGAACCAGTACTGCCGGCGACCGCCGCGCACCTGCTCGTAGAAATCGCCGGTGAGCGTGTACGTGTCCTCCGGGTTGTAGCGCGTCCCGCCGGTGGCGCGGCCTTCCTGGAGCAGGTCGCCGTCGCCGGCACCGACACGATCCAGTTCGCGGCCGACCCGATCGAGGTCCTCCACGATGACGAAGTGATTGCGCATCACGTCGCTGTTGATCAGCCGCGAACGCAGCCGACGCTGGATCTGCTCGAAATCGCTCGTCGGCGTGGTCCGTGTCTGGTTGTCGATCGTGCCCAGTTCCAGCAGCAGACGATGCTCCGCCTCGGCGATGCGGGCCAGGTCCGCGATCTCCAGCGCCAGGCGCTCGGCGGTGATATCGCAGAACTCCAGCATCGCCTGGATGCTGGCGCGATCGGACCGGCGATCCGCGCTGGTTTCCTCGTACGAGTCGATCCTGCCGCCTCGTGGCCCCGGGTCCGAGGCGCAGGCCCCTATCAACATGGCGGCCGCCAGCGCCAGTGTCCAACCTCTCCAAAGCCGATGGCTACGCGTCATGCCCATGCGGGATGCCCCTATCCAAGTTTCCGGTAAGCGCGTGTGTTTTTCGCGATTTTACTGCTTGCGCCCCGTTGTGCAAGGGCCCACTCCGAATCGGCCACGTTCACGTCCATATTAACTTGAATGTGCGAATTTTAGCGCGGCAAGCGGGCCACAATTTCTGGCCCGATCCCTTGACCGCGCCCGGTGTGCCGGTCAAGATGGGCCCCATTGTATTTGGGGAGGCCCACCATGAAGAACAATGCCTGGGTGCTCACCGGGGCGGTGGTCTGCGGATTGGCGGCGATGGCCCTGGCGCTGGTCTACCTGCAGCAGCAGAGCGCCGCCTACGGGCCGGAGGCGACGGCCGCGGTGCTCGTGGCCGACCGCGACCTGCCCGCGGGCACCCGCCTCGAGCCGGACCGCGACCTGACGACGCTGGAGGTGCCGGCGAGGCTGGAGCGCCTGGTCGCCCTGGCCGCGGACCCGGTCAACGTCGCGACGCTGCGTGGGCGCGAGCTGAACCGGCCCGTGGCCCAGGGCTCGCCGATCATGTACGGCGACCTGGTGCCGCTGGTCGATCTGGAGCTCAACGAGGACGAGCTGGCGCTGGCGATCCCCACGAACCCGACGGCGGCGGTGGGGGGCCTGCTGGCGCCGGGGGACCACGTGAAGCTGTTCGTGACCCGGCCGGTGCACGACGAACCGGCGGCGGGCTCGCTCGACACGGAGGCTGCGCCGGAGCAGATGCTCACGCAGGCGCTGATGCAGGGCATGGCGATGCAGCACGCCGGGTCGTGGCAGACGCAGCTCATCATTCCCGAGCCGTTGCAGATCCTGGCGGTGGGCCAGCGGATGCGCGGCACGCGGCAACAGCTTGGCACCCTGACCGGCCAGGACCAGGCCGGGGGCGGCTTCAGCAGCGTGACGCTGCGTGTCACCGAGCAGCAGGCCCGCCACATCCTCGAGCAGACCGGAGGCGGGCAGCAGACCGTGACCCTGGTGCTCACGCCCAAGCCGGCGCACAGCGCCCGCGACGGCGAGTTCTGACCCTGCTTGCTTCGGCCTGACCATGCGCGTGACGGTACAGAACACGCTGACGACCCGGCAGAGCGTGGCCTACGAGGGCACGGCCGGGTTCACCATCGGCCGGGCCGAAACGTGCCAGGTGCGCCTGCCGTCGATGTTCGTCTCCAGCGTCCATGCCCGCGTCGAGCCGGACGCCGACGGCTGGTGCATCGAGCTGCCCGAGGGCGTCTCGCCGATCCAGCTCAACGGCTCGGTTTTGGAGCCCGGCCAGCGGGCCCCGCTGGGCCCCGCGACGCAGGCGC
This sequence comes from Phycisphaeraceae bacterium, assembly GCA_007125385.1. Lineage (GTDB taxonomy): Bacteria > Planctomycetota > Phycisphaerae > Phycisphaerales > Phycisphaeraceae > SKPT01. Next base: position 6,444 of record SLDI01000628.1, read on the forward strand.
GGCTGAACGAGTTCGTGCTGATCCTCGAGGACGTCGGGCCCGAGCCGGGCGCCGACCTTGAGCAGCAACTGACCGACCTGCAGGCCTCGCTGCACGCCAGCGTCCTGGGTCACCTGGACCTGCGCCGCCGGCCGCTGTCGGCCCTCGAGCCGGATGTCGAACGCCTCGGCCAGCTCAACGACATCGCCGACGCGGTGATCTTCGGCGAGTTCGAGTCGCGCATCTTCGGCCCGCCGCTGCACGAGGCGCTGCTCAGACGCGCCCTGCGCCGGCGATTGGCCGAGCGGCTGCTCTACGAGCGCCAGCCGAATCCGCTGTTCGACCGCTTCGGGCACAACCCGGCGCTGGAGGACGAGGCGGACCGCATCGTCCGGCTGCTGGCCGAACGACTGGGCCTGGACATGGATCGGCCCGAGCCGGCGCTGGCCGAGGCGCGCATCGACGAAGCGTTCGACGAGCACGTCCCCGAGGCCGTGGCCAGCGCCCTGGAAAACGTGCGCACCTATCTCATCGTCCGCGAGCTCAAGCGCCTGCTTTTTGACACCATCTTCGGCTTCGGGCCGTTGCAGGACCTGCTCGAGGCGCAGAACGTCAGCGAGATCATGGTCGTGCACCCGCGGCTGATCTTCATCGAGCGCAACGGGCGCGTGGTGCGCTCGGACCAGGCTTTCTTCTCGGATGAGGGGGCGCTGACGGTGATCGAGCGCATCGTCGCGCCGCTGGGCCGGCGGATCGACCGCTCCCAGCCGCTGATCGACGCCCGGCTGCCGGACGGCTCGCGCGTCAACGCCGTGATCCCGCCGCTGGCGATCAAGGGGCCCTGCCTGACGATCCGCAAGTTTCCACGCAACGAGGTGACGATGGATCACCTGGTGCGCTGGCGGGCGCTGACCGAGCCGACCGTCGCGCTGCTGCGGGCCTGCGTGCGCGGGCGGCTGAACATCATCGTCGCCGGGGGCACCGGCTCGGGCAAGACGACGATGCTCAACGCCCTGAGCGCGATGATCGGACCGCAGGAGCGGCTGGTGACGATCGAAGACTCCGCCGAGCTGCGCCTGCAGCAGGAGCACGTGGTGACGCTGGAGACCCGGCCCGCCAACGCCGAGGGCGTCGGGGCCTACACCATCCGCGACCTGGTGCGCAACGCGCTGCGCATGCGGCCGGACCGCATCATCGTCGGCGAATGCCGCGGCGCCGAGGCGATCGACATGCTCCAGGCGATGAACACCGGGCACGAGGGCTCGATGACCACCCTCCACGCCAACAGCGCCCAGGACGTGGTGGCCCGGCTTGAGACGATGGTCCTGCTCGGCGCCGACATCCCCCTGCTCGCGGTCCGACGCCAGATCGCCGACGCGGTGGACCTGATCGTCTTTGTCGAGCGTCTGTCCAACGGCCGGCGCATGGTCAGCCAGGTCGCGGAGGTGGCGGGGCTGCGGCCGGACAACGACCAGATGGACGTGCGGCCGCTGATGACGCGCCGGGGCAACGACGACGAGGCCGGGCTCGAGCTCACGGGCACGATGCCCACTTTTCTGGACCGGCTGGTGGAGCGCGGGCTGATCGATCTCGCCGCCTGGTTCGCCCGCGAGCAGGAGGTCGCGTGATGATCGGCTGGGCGTTCATCGTGCTGTGCGGAATGGCCGCGGCCCTGGCGGTGGCGGGCGCGCCGGGGCTGATCGCCGCCCGCGTGCAGCGCGACGCGGCCTGGCTCAGCGACGTGGCCATGCGCTTCACGCCCGAGCCGATCGATGGCCGACGCTGGGCGATCCTTTACAACCTCGGCTACCTGGCGCTGCTGGCCACGCTGCTGCTGCTGACCCCCAACCCGCTCATCGCCCTGGGCCTGTGGGTCATCGCGCTGTTCCTGCCCAAGTCGGTGGTCGAGATGCTCTGGCAACGCCGACGACGCCAGATCGAGCAGCAACTGCCGCTGACCGTCGCCTCGATGGCCAACAACCTGCACGCCGGCCTGACGCTGGTCCAGTCGCTCGAGCGCCTCGGCGAGCAGGCGCCCGAGCCCAGCCGCACCGAGTTCCGCGTCATGGCCAACCGCTACCGCCACGGCGTCAGCCTCGAGCAGACCATCCTCGAGGCACGCCGGCGGCTGGACCTGCCCAACTTCACGCTCTTCGCCTCGGCACTGCTGGTCAACCGGCAGATGGGCGGCGACGTGGCGAGCACGCTCGACCGCGTCTCCCAGTCACTGGCCCGGCTTCAGGAGATGCACCAGACCGTCGAGGCCTCGACCGCCGAAGGACGCACCAACATCAGGGTGCTGCTCGTCGCCCCGCTGGGCATCCTGCTCATGCTCTATTTCATCGACGCCGAGGGCGTGGCCCTGCTGATGGGGACCATCCATGGCTGGGCGGTGCTGCTGCTGGCCGGCGCCCTGACCGCCGCCGGCGGACTGTGGGCCTCACGGATGGTCAACCAGGAACTCTAGCCCGGACGATTCACCACAGAGACGCGGAGACACGGAGAGATCACTGAGAAAAAGGCAGTTATACGCGACATCCAGTTGCCTTGGCCGGCGCAGTCTCCGCTTGGCGCGACTTGCCCAACTTTCGTCGATTCCGCGTAAGAAATTATGCAAACAGACTTGATCTCTGTGCTCTCTGTGTCTCTGTGGTGACCCGGATTCGCACGGCCAGGACCAGTGGTCCATATTGAGGGGCTTTGGAAGATGCCCGTGACCGAGGACATGCTGCTGTGGCTGGCGGTGGCTTTCGCGACCGTGGCGGGCGGAGCGGGCGGTTTCGCGGCGCTGAGCCGCCTGGCCGGCGGCGCGTCGGGCGAGGCGGTCGCGGCGCGTCCCGGGGATGCGGTCCCGCCGCCGACGAGCGCGGTCCTGCGCCTCTGCTGGCCGATGATCCTCACCCTGGCCCCCGCGCTGAGCGGGCCGGGCTTCGCGAACCTGCGTGCCTACGTGGCCGAGCCCTACACGCGCGCCGGTCGTCCGGGGGGGCTCAGCGATCTGCACGCCACGGCGTGCGTCGTGTTCGCGGGGCTGACCGCGGCGGCGGTGCTGACGGTGAGCCTGGGGATTCTGCTCGGGCCGCTGGGCCTGGCGCTGGGGCTGCTGGGCCTGCCCGGCGGGGTTTTCGCCGCGGTATCCTCGCTCAAGAGCCAGGCCAGCATCCGCACCCAGCGCATCGAGGCCCTGCTGCCGTACGCGATCGATCTGCTGGTGCTGATGCTGCGCTCGGGCACGAGCTTCAACCTGGCGCTGCGGCAGGTGGTCGAGGACTACGCCGATCATCCGCTGGGCCAGGAGCTGGGCCAGGTCGTGGCGGAGATCGACATGGGGGCGAACCGCCGCGAGGCGCTGGCGCGGCTGAACGATCGTCTGGCGCTGGACGCGATGGAGATTCTGGTGGACAACATCACCCAGGCCGAAGAGCTCGGCTGGCCCCTGGCGGAGACGCTCGAGCGCATGGCCGACCGCCTGACGAGCCAGCGGATGTTGCGTGCCCAGTCTGCGGCGGGGCGGGCCAGCGTGATGATCATGCTGCCGTCGACCCTGATCCTGGTCGCGGTGGTGCTGATTCTCTTCGGTCCGGTGATCGTCCGTTTTCTCCGCGGCGACTACAGCCTGTGATGCACATGCCATGGCCCTGAGCGCGACCCTGACGATCATCGAAGGCCCCGACCGCGGCGCGAGCCTCCGGCTCGAGCCCGGGCGGGAGCATCTCATCGGCCGCAGCGACAAGGCCGACCTGCGCCTGACCGACCCCGCGGTGGCGTGGGAGCACGCCGTGGTCCGCCTGGCCGGGCGCCGCGTGGAGCTGGTCAACCGCGCCGCGCGCGACACGACGGTCAACGGCCGGGCGGTGCGTGGCCCGACAAGCCTGCGCCAGCAGGACCGCGTGGCCTTGAGCCCGGGCTGTGTCGCGCAACTGGAGATCGCCGGCGGCGCCCTGTTCACCCCGCTTCGCGCCGCCGCCGTCGCGGCGCTGCTGCTGCTGGTGGTCGTCGGCCTGGTGGCGCTGACCGCCGGTGGCGATGAGCCGCACCCGCCGCTTCAACGCATCGACGCCACGGAGCAGCTCGAGGCGTGGCTGACCCGGCAGCACGCCATCGATGGCGCCGACCGCCAGTTGCTGTTGGAGCTTTTTCGCGAGGCGCATCGTCACGAGTACGGCGGCAACCACGAGCTCGCCGCCGCCGCCTGGGCCGACCTGCACCTGATCCTGAGCCACAGCAGCGTGCGCGTGCCCGCGGCGTTCGGCTCCGGGTACACGCGCGTCGGGCTGCCGAGCCTGGCGCGCGAGCATCCGGCGGCGCTGGTGAGCCTGCTGCGCCGCGAGCTGGACGATCTCGACGACGCGCGGCGCGCCGCGGCGCTGATCCAGTACGTGCGTCAAAGCCTGCGTCAGACGCTTCGCTGAACGGGAGCCCGAGCATGAAGAAGATCGACAAGTACCAGGTCAAGCGCAGCCTCGGCGGCGGCACCGGCGGCTCGGTGTACCTCGTGCAGGAGCAACTGCCCGGCGACGTGCAGCGCGAGCTGGCGGTCAAGGTTCTGCCCACCCTCGCCGACAGCGCCGCCACGCAGCAGGAGAAGTTCCTGGCCGAGGCCCGGGCCCTGGTCCAGTTCGGCAACCACCCCAACGTGGTGACGATCTACAACTACGGCATCGACGACGGCACGCCCTGGATCGCCATGGAGCTGCTGCCGGGCTCGCTGGCCGAGCGGATCGGCGACGAGCCGGCCCGGCCCGAGGACGTGCTTGGCATGCTGCGCGACGTGGCCCGCGCGCTGGCGAGCCTGCACGGCGCCGAGCCCCCGATGCTCCATTGCGACCTGAAGCCGGCCAATATCCTCATCGACGCCCACGGCAACCACAAGATCAGCGACTTCGGCCTGGTGCGCAGCGCCAAGCTGGACACCACCCAGCCGATCACCACCACGCGCTACGCCGCTCCGGAAATGCTCAATCCCGAGCTCGGGTCGATCGGTCCGGCCACCGACCTGTACGCCCTGGGTCACATCGCCTACGAGATGGCCCTTGGCCGCGAGCTCAGCCACCAGCAGTTCCCCGCGGTCATGGACACCACCCAGGCCACCGCCCCGGCGCGTTGGATGGCCTGGCACTGCTCGCTGGACGTCCACCCGCCGCCACTGCGCAGCGTCGTGCCCGAGGTGCCCGAGCCGCTCGACCAGATCATCGGCAGGCTGCTGACCAAGCCCCTGGACCAGCGCCTGGGCAGTGCCGAGCAATTGCTTGCCCAGCTCGAGCAGCTCGACTCGACGCGGGCCCCGACCTCGACGACCGCCCCGGCAAGCGCCGCCCCGGGCGGCGCGGCGGCAACGCCGGGCCAGGCCCCGCCATGGCGCCGGCCGCCGATCCTGATCGCCGCCTGCTTCGCCCTGGTCGTGATCCTGGGCCTGGCGCTGCTGGCCGGGCAGGATCAGCAGCCGCAGATCGAGCTGGCCGGCGGCGCGACGGTGCGCGGCGAGCAGGCCCAGCTGGCCTTCGCCGGGCGGGTGATCGACCGGCCCGCGGACGCGGTGCTGGTGCTGGAGATCGACGACGCAAGACGGCGGATCGAGCTGGGCCCCGATGGCGGGTTCAGCGCCAGCCACCGCCTGGCCCGGCCGGGGCGGCAGGCGGGGCACTTGCGCCTGGGGCGCGGCGAACAACTGCTGGCCGAGGCCCCCATCCGCTTCGAGCGGGTGCCGCCGCAGCACGTGACGCTCGAGCTTCGCACGCGCCCGGCCGCGCCCGGCGCGTCGGTGCGCGTGCGCACGGCCGACGGGCGTGTCCTGGAAGGCACCACCGACGACGCCGGCCGCGCCGCGTTTGAGGCGCGTTACGGCCACTACGACCTGCAAATCGAACATGAGGAGTATCAGCGCTTCACCGCCGAGGGCGAGACCGGGCACGAGCCTGTGCGCACGCTCGAGGCGGAGCTGACGCCGCACCGCCTGCCCGTGCGCATCTCGCTGACGCCGGCGTCCGCGTCGCTGGTGATGCGCCTGGAGCCGCACGGCGAGCCGATCGCCGTCAGCGACGAGATGCAGGAGAACCCGGCGACGTATCACCTTGCCCCGGGGCGTTACAGCTACGTCGCCGACGCCGAGGAGCATCAGCGCCGCACCGGTTACGTGCAGGTCGCCCCGGGGATCACCAACGAGCTGCGGGTGTCGCTGCCGGCGGTGGTGCAGGCCGCCGAGCCGGAGCCGGAGCCGACGCCGCGCGAGCTCGAGGCGGAGCACTTGGCGTCCCTGGCGGGCGAGGAGCTGCGCGCGTACCTGGAGCGCAACGCGCCGCTGGCGCAGCTCAGATTCGAGATGATCGACCCGGAGATTGAGCGTTTGCGCGCCCGCGGGCCGGTGCTCAACGCCCAGGAACTTCGCCGGCTGCGCAGCCGGCTCGAGCCGGTGGCGGGCCGGCTCGATCTTGACGAGCTGCGCGTCGACGCCACGGCCGTGGCGGCGCGCCTGCAGGAGGATCTGCGCGAAGCCGGGCTCGGCGACGCGCGCGTGCAGGTGCGCGAGCGTACCGGTCAGCCGGGCCAGGTCCTGCACCTGACGTACACACGGTCGGATGAGCTGGAGCCGGAGCGGGTGCGTCAGCGTGTGGATCGTTACGTGTTCGAGCCGGAGCTGGTCGTGATCCGCGCCTACGAGCCTTGGTGAGCGCCGGCAAGCCCAGGGCGGCCGGTGCCATGGCTTGACCCGCAGGGCAAGCCGTGCGTCCGTCGCGCCTCGCACGGCTTGCCGCTTCGCGGGCAAGCCGTGGCACCC
>SLDI01000169.1:0-3640 GCA_007125385.1 Phycisphaeraceae bacterium
GAGCGCTGCACCAGCGTCGCGTGATCCCGCAGCGCCGCGACCGCCTGCGACGCCTGCCCGCTGCGGATCAGCGCCTCGGCCAGGCCCAGCACCGTCGTCTCCGACGCCTGATTCGCCACCGCCTGCCGCCACGCCTCGACCGCCTGCCCCGGCTGCTGCCGCTGCATCAGCAGCTCCGCACGCACCTGCGCCCAGTTGGCCCCACCGCCCGAGCCGGCCTCGGCCTGCTCGATCAGGCTCAGCGCCGAGCCCGTGTCCCCCTGCGCCACGTAGAGCTCGGCCAGCAGACGCCGCGCGCCGATGTTCTCCGGCTCGTGCTCGAGCATCCGCCGAAGCTGCCGACGCGCCTCGTCAAAATCACCCCGACCCATGTGCAGCCGCACCAGCAGTTGACGCGCCTGCGTCAGCCCCGGCCGCTGCGCCAGCGCCGCCTCCAGATCCTCCATCGCCGGGAACACCTCCCCGCCACGCTCCAGCCGCACCATCGCCCGCTCGTAGTAGAGCTGCGGCGAGCTGTCGTCCTGCCGGATCGCCTGCTCCAGCAACTGCTCGGCCCGGTCCAGATCCCCCTGCCGCCGCGCCACCACCCCCTGCAACGCCAGACGCTGGGCCGAACTGGGCGCCTCGGCAAGCACCTGCGCCGCCTCGTCCAGCCGCTCGGCCCGGATCAGCGTCTCGGCGTAGCGCATCGCCACGTTCGTCTCGTCGCGGCCGAACTGCTCGTAAAGCTGCTGGTAGTAGGGCAGCGCCTCGGCCATCCGCCCGCGGCTGAAAAGCAGGTCCGCCAGCTCGCGCGTCACCGCCTGGCGCTGCGGGTCCTCCAGGGCCCGCGCCCGCTCGTACGCAGCCACCACCTGCTCCAGCCCCGCCTCCACCGCCAGGCCGTAACGCGCCAGCAGCACGTAGTCCTCGGCCTCGACGTCGTCGCCGCGGCTGCGCACGAAGCTGCGGATCTCGTTGGCCCCCTGCTGGACCTGCCCCGCCAGGCGATGCACCTCCGCCAGCACCTCCACGGTCTGGCGGCTGTGGCCGTGTCGCTCGACCAACTCTTGCGCCGAGGCCAGGGCGTTATCATGCCGGCCCAGTTTCGCCAGCAGCAGCGCCCGCCCGCGCTCGTTGTCCAGGTGCTCGGGCAGGTTCTCGGCCAGGCGCTGGCGCATCGCCAGGGCGCGCTCCGGGTCCCCGTGCCGCTGCTCGTAGTCCAGGTAGGCCATGATCAGCCGCTCGTCGCGCAGCCCGCCGTGACGCAGGGCCTCGCGCATCGCTTCCAGCGCCTGGCGGACCTCGCCCCGGCCGTCGTGGACCATCGCCAGCCCACGCATCGCCGCCGTGTTGTCCGGGCGCTGCTCCAGCGCCGTCTCGTAAGCCGACAGGGCCTCGGCGAGGTCGCCGGCGTGGCGCAGGGCGTCGCCGAGCTGGCGGTAGCCCTCGGAGAACACCGGCCGCGCCGACAGACCCTGGCGGTACTGCGCCGCCGCCTGGCGATACTGCCCCCGCGCCATCGCCAGCCGACCGCGGTAAAACGCCCCCCGGGCCAGGTCCAGGTCGCGATCGCGGGCCGCCTCGGCCATCGCCTCGGCCGTGTCCCAGTCCTGCTCCTCCAGCGCCACCTCGAAGCGCATCGCCACCAGCGCCCGATGCTCGGGATCCAGGGCAATCGCCTCGGTCAGGGCCTCGTGCATCGCCTCGTGCTCACCCGTCCGCCGCGCCATCTGCGCCCGCAGCAGCAGCCGACGCATCGGATCCTCCTGCTGCTCGATGGCCTCGGCAATCATCTGCTCGATGTCCGGCGTCTCGCCCGCCAACTGCTGGCGCAGGCGCTCGATGGCCCGCGCGTCGCCGCCGGCGGCCTCGGCCGCGGCCAGGCGCTCGTCCATCTGCTCCGCGTCCACCGCCGCCAGCAGCCGCAGCGCCGCCAGCTCCGCCGGGTCCGTGTCCAGCCGCCGCTCGAGCAGCGCCCGGGCCTCGTCCTCGCGTTGCTGGTTCATGTACAGCGCGACCATCCGCGCCAGGGCCTCCGGCCCGAGCTCGTCGACGTTCAGCCGGTCATAGATCGCCGTGGCGTCGCCCATCTCCCCGCGGGCGATGAGGATCTCCGCCAGCAGCCGGTTCGCCTCGGGGTGCTCCGGCTGGGCCTGGAGCACCGGGCGCAGCAGCGTCTCGGCCCGGTCCAGCTCGCCCGCCCGCCGACGCAGTTGCGCCAACTGCAGCCGCGGCTGCAAGGCGTTGGGTTGCAGCTCGAGCAGGCGCTGCCACCGCTCCGCCGCCGCCCCCCAGTCGCCCAACCGTTCGTACACCGCCGCGGCGAAACGCAGCGGCTCGGGGTTGCGCCGGGCGTAGCCTTCGCTGGAGCGGTCCAGCAACGTCGCCGCCCGCCCGTACTCCCCGCGCAGCAGCGCCACCTTCCCCCGCACCAGCAGCACCGACGGCGCCTCCTCCGACACGTCCTGCGCCACCTCGCTGGCCAGCGACTCGATCCGCGCGATCATCGGCTCACGCTCCTGCTCCCCGGCCATCGCCACCTCGCGCACCAGCAGGTTCGCCAGACGCAGCGACGCGTCCAGCCGCGTCCGCCGCGTGGCCAGGAAATCCAGCGCCGGCGCCGCCTCGGTCATCTGCCGCGTCGCCTCGAAGTGCTCGATCGCCTTCGCGTTGTTGTTGAGCATCGCGTGCAGCCGGCCCAGCGCCGCGCGGTACTCGGCCGCGTCGGGATGCGCCTCGGCCGCCGTCTCCAGCAGCTCCCGCGCACGCTCCACGCCCCACGTCAACTGGCCCTCACCCACAGGCTCCCGGTCGACCTGCCGCAGGGCGTCGGCCACCATCATCACGATGTGCGGCGGCTGCGGATCCTCCGTCAGCCTGGCCTCGAGCTCGCGCACCAGGGGCTCGGTCTCGTCCGGCTCGTCGACCAGAAGCAGCACCTGCAGATGCCGGTACTGGCGATCCAGATCGTCCGGGTCCGCCTCGAGCATCTGCCGCGACAGCTCCAGCGCCCGCTCGCGATGCTCGGCCGCCTGCTCCGGGCTGCGTGCCGGCCGGTCCAGCCGCCGCGCCTCAAACAGGTGCCACCGCGCCAGGTAGTGCAGGGCCTCGGCGTGGTCCGGCTCCCGCTCGAGGAACTGCTCCAGCTCCTGCCGCGAACGCAACTGATCCTGCCGCGACAGGTCCTCGGAAAGCTGCTCGGTCAACGCGATGGCGCGGTACAGCATCGCCGGCCGGCTCTCGCCGTGGCCACGCAGCACCTCGTCGGCCAACTGCTGCAAACCCCGCCAGGAGCTCAGCTCGTGCCGGATCAGGCCATGCTCGAAGCCCAGACGCTGCTCGACCCGCTCGTCGTCGGCCAGGTCCAGCTCCATGATCCGCTGCTTCGTGCCCCGCCGCCACTCCAGGTACTCGCGCGCGCTGACGTGGTTGTCCGTCTCGACGCGGCGCAGCGCCTCGAGGTGCTTGTCCATCACCTCCACGTTCGTCCGGTCCCGCGGAATCGCCCGCGAATACTCGTCGATCGCCCGGGCGTAGTAGCCCTCGGCGAACGCCTGGTCCCCGGCCATGATCCGCTGCTCCGGGCTGCGATGCACGAACACGAACCAGTAGCCGACCACCATCCCCACCAGCACCACCAGGCTGGTGCTGAGGATCA
>SLDI01000613.1:0-3630 GCA_007125385.1 Phycisphaeraceae bacterium
CCACTGCCGCGCCTGCGCCCAGCCGCGCCGTCACCCGGCCGAGCTGAGCACCGACCAGGCCTACGAGCTGCTCGCCCAGCTCGCCGGCTTCCCGCGTCCGCCGCTGCTGGTGCTCACCGGGGGCGACCCGTTCAAGCGGCCGGACCTGTTCGACGTGATCCGCCGCGGCCGGGCGCTGGGCCTGAGCGTGGCGCTGACGCCCTCCGCGACGCCGCTGGTCACGCGCGAGGCGCTGGCGCAGCTCAAGGCCGAGGCGCTCAATCGCCTGGCGATCAGCATCGATGGCAGCGACGCCGACACCCACGACGCGATGCGCGGCGTGGCGGGCAGCTTTGACCGCAGTCACGACATCCTCGACCAGGCGCACGCCCTTGGCCTGGCGACGCAGGTCAACACCACCGTCACCCAGCGCAACCTCGACCAGCTCGACACGATGGCGGATCAGTTCGCCGGGCTTGGCATCACGCTCTGGTCGCTGTTCTTTTTGATCCCCGTCGGCCGGGGCCGCGCTGAGCCGCGCCTGAGCCCCGAGCAGTATGAGCAGGCATTCGCGACGCTGCATCGGCTGTCGCAGAGTCAGCCGTTTGCGATCAAGACGACCGAGGCGCCGCACTACCGCCGGTACACGCTCGAGCAGGCCGGGGCGTTGCCTGCCGTCACGGCGGCGAGCCGGCCGCGCCACGGCCCGCCGATGACCGGCGTGCGCGACGGCAACGGCGTGATGTTCGTCAGCCACGTCGGGCAGATCTTCCCCAGCGGGTTCATGCCCATCACCTGCGGCCGATTCCCCCGCGACAGCGTCGTCGACACCTACCAGCACAACGCCCTGTTCAAGCAACTGCGCGACCCGGACCGCTTCCACGGCAAGTGCGGCGTGTGCGAGTACCGCCACATCTGCGGCGGCAGCCGGGCGCGCGCCTACGCGGTGACCGGCGATCCGCTGGCGTCGGAGCCGGACTGCGCGTACCTGCCCGAGGCCCTGCGCCGCGACACCCCCTCCCTCCGGGAGGGGGCAGGGGGAGGGGACGCGGGACAACCGGGGATCATCGACAAGCCCCACGACGCACGCCGTTTCGACGCACCCTCCCCCAACCCCTCCCGGAGGGAGGGGAGTAACTGACACCATGCTCAGCATCAGCAACCTTCTGTGCAATCACGCCGCCGGCAACGAGGCCCTGCGCTACGGCCACGTCGCGCGCGACGCCGCAGTCGACACCACCCCCCGCCCCGTCGTCGTCTGGGCGGCGACGAAGGCGTGCAACCTGCGTTGCGTGCATTGCTACGCCTCGGCCGACCCGCACGCGGCGCCGGGCGAGCTGACCCATGATGAGGGCCGGGCCCTGCTCGATGACCTACGCCGCTTCAATGTCCCGGCGGTGCTCTTCAGCGGCGGTGAGCCGCTGGCGCGGGCCGACACGCTGGAGTTGATGGCGTACGGCCAATCGATCGGGCTCAACTGCACGCTCTCGACCAACGGCGTGCTTATCGACGAGCCCGTCGCCGATCAACTCGCCGCGCTGGGCCTGCGCTACGTCGGCATCAGCCTCGACGGCCTGCGGAGCACCCACGACAAGCTGCGCGGCCAGCGCGGCGCGTTCGACGCCAGCCTCGCCGCCATCGCCCGCTGCCGGGCGCGCGGCATCCGCGTCGGCGCACGCTTCACGGTGCATGGGCTGAATCATCACGATCTTGAGGCGATCTTCGAGCTCTGCCGCGAGCACGACGTACAGCGGCTGTGCATCTATCACCTCGCCTACGCGGGGCGCGGCGGCAACATGCGCAAGGTCGACCTGACCGCGGAGCAGACGCGCGATGCGGTCGACCGCATCTTCGCCATGACCCGCCGGTATCACGACGAAGGACGCCCGCTGGAGGTGCTCACCGTCTCCAACCACGCCGACGCGGCTTACCTGGTGATGCAGCTTGAGCGCAGCGACCCGGCCGCGGCCGCACGCGTCCGCCAGCGCCTCGTGGGCACGGGGGGCAATCGCTCCGGGTGCAACATCGCATCGATCGACCCGCTGGGCAACGTCCACTACGACCAGTTCAGTTGGCATTACAACTGCGGCAACGTGCGCGAGCAGCCCTTCAGCGCGATCTGGTCGCAGGCTGAGGACGAGCGCCTCGCCATCCTGCGCGACCGGCGCGCCCATCTGCCCGCCCGCTGCCGGGATTGCCGCTTTCTCGATCTGTGCAACGGCAACCTGCGCACGCGCGCCGAGGCGGCGACGGGCGACTGGCTGGCGATGGACCCCGGCTGTTATTTGCACGACGACGAGATCACCGCCGCTTGCGCGGCCACGATGTAGGGTGGGTAGAGCGAAGCGAAACCCACCGCGTTTGTCGTGGATCCTTGAATGAGCATGGTGGGTTTCGCTCCGCTCTACCCACCCTACATTCCGCATTCTGCATTCTGCATTTTTGATTCTGAATTCCATGCCCTCCTCCTGTCCCACCTTCGACCGCACCACGGTGATGATCAAGCCTGTGGGCCCGGCGTGTAATCTCAACTGCCACTACTGCTACTACCTGCCCGTGCAGGACGAGCTGTACGCCGGCCGGGCACGACGCATGTCGCTCGACACGCTCGAGGCGATCTTCGCCGGGCTGCTGCCACGCTTCGGCCCCGAGGTGACCATCGCCTGGCAGGGCGGCGAGCCCACCATGGCGGGCCTGCCATTCTTCGAGAAGGCGCTTGAGTTTCAACGCAAGCACGCCCGGCCCGGGCAGCGCATCGCCAACGCCCTCCAGACCAACGCCACGCTGCTCGACCGCGACTGGTGCCGCTTCTTCCGCGACAACGCCTTCCTCGTCGGCGCTTCGCTCGACGGCCCGCCGCGCCTGCACGACCATTACCGCAAGGACACGCGCGGCCGGGCATCGAGCGAAGCCGTGCTGCGCGGCCTCAACCTGCTCAAGCGCCATCACGTGCAGTACAACGTCCTGTGCGTGCTCAACGATGTCAACGTCAAGCATCCCGAGGAGGTGCTCGGCTACCTGCTCAACCGCGGGGCGCGATGGGTGCAGTTCATCCCCGCCATCGAGTGGCGCGAGCACGACGGCCAGCCGCGCCTGGCGCGCTTCTCGCCCAGCCCCCACGCCTACGGCCGATTCCTGTGCCGGCTCTTCGACGCCTGGTTCGACAAGCATCGCCACAGCATCAGCGTGCGCCTCTTTGACACGGTGCTCAACAAGCTGCTGCTGAACACCACGCCGCTGTGCATCCTGGCCGAGTCCTGCCACCACCAGATCACCATCGAGCACGACGGCAGCGTCTTCGGCTGCGACCACTACGTGCAGAACCGCTGGCAACTCGCGCACGTCACCGATGCGGACTGGACCAATCAAGCTCCCGCGGCTTCTGCCTCCGTAACGCCGGCCCTGAGCGAGTCCGCGAGCGAAGGGTCGGATTTCTCAAAGGACTCCCCCCAACCCACCGTCGCCCTCACGCGCGATCAGCAGCCCGTCGCAAGCAGCACTCCCGCGCCGAATGTTCCCCCCACCTGGCCCGAGCGCATCGACACCGCCCGCCTCGCCACCTTCGCCGCGCGCAAGCAGCACCTCCCTGACACCTGCCGCACCTGCGACTGGCTCGCGTTCTGCCACGGCGGCTGCCCCAAGCACCGCCCG
>SLDI01000107.1:0-3629 GCA_007125385.1 Phycisphaeraceae bacterium
CACCATCGGCTCCGCCTGCCCCGCCGGGTAGTACCGACTGACGTTGCTCAGCTCCAGTACCGTCATGTTCGATCATCCGCGCCGGCAGGGACGGCGGCACCGTCACCGGCGACCGCCGCGTCAAGCACGCGTGAAAAGGCCCGGGCCATGTGACGATCGGTGAACCGCTCCAGCACGCCCGCCCGCCCGCGTTGGCCAAGCGCCTTCGCCGCGGCCGGGTCGCTCAGCGCCTCGGCCAGGCACCGGGTCAGCGCACCGCGCTCGGTCGGATCATAACACCAGCCCCCGCCGATCGAGCACAGTTCGGGCATGGCTCCGACGCCCGGCACGACGACGGGCACACCCGCACGCCACGCCTCGATCACGTACAACCCGAACGCCTCCGGAACCGTCACCGGCACGCACAGCAGCGTGAGACCTTGCAGCATCTCGCGCTTTTCCGCGTACGTCACGTTCGCCTGCCAGCGCACGGAATCGCCCAGCCCCGCATCCGCAAGCTGCCGCTGGATGCGCTCGACGTACGGCCCATCCGCACGCGTGCAGGCACCGGCCACGACCAACTCGGCGCCCGCCCACTGCGGCTGCGACCGCACCTCGATCCAGGCATCGGCCAGCCGGTCCAGCCCCTTACTCGGATGCATCCGCGCCAGGTAACCCACGCGTGGCTTGCGGCCGACGGTCACGCTGGCGTCCGCGGCGCACACGGCGCGGGGCGGTGGATCATCGACCGCGATACCGTTGGGGACCACGGCGATCCGGTCGGGGTCACAGCCCAGCAACTCGGCCATGTGCCGGGCATAGAACCGGCTGGGGGCGACCAGCGCCGCCACGCCGGGCAGCCACCGCCGGATCGCCGCCCAGCTTCGACCGCGCCAGGGCTGGGGCAACTGCTCGATGAACGCATCCTCGCCCTGCATCGAGCACACCAGCGGCAGGTCGAGCCGCCGGGCGAGCTCCGTGCCCAGGCCCAGGAGCAGGCTGTTGCTCAGGCACAGCACGTCGGGTCGGCCGTCGCGCTCGATCCAGCGTGCCAGCCGACGGATCTCACGCCCGTGCGCCTGCGCGGCGTGCTCGGTCATCGACACGCTGAGGCGGCCGACGTCGCCGGGCTGGGTCAGGTGGCTCCACCTTGCGGCGCAGCGCAGCAGGGCCGGGTGATCCAGCGCCCGGCGCACGATGCCCGGCAGCCAGGTCGAGCCGCCGAGCGTCGCATCCAGGTAAGTGCTGATTCCGCCGAAGAAGATCGGCCCCGCGGGCGGGGCGTGCTCCGGTGTGTCGGTGACCCACGGCAGGTACAGCGGCAGCGCGCGAACCTGCCAGCCCAGGGCGGCAAGGCCGCGAAGCAGGGCCTGATCGCGCAGGCAACTGCCGCAATGGAAGTCCCCGGTGCCCGGGATGAGAAAAAGCGCCTTCAGCGCAAGGGCTCCCTGGTCGGTGCTCGGATCACGGATCGCCGAAGCAGAACAGCTCGCCAGCGTCCGTGGCCACAAGCAGGCGATCGCCCGCGGCGGCGGCTCCGCCGGCGGTGCGTTCGAGCACGTCATGCTGCCAGAGGCTGCTGCCGCTGCGAAGATCGAGCACGTGCAGCCGACCATCATCACAGACCACCGCCACGCGATCGCCCACGATCACGGGGGAGCTGTCCACGGTCGCGGCCAACTCCTGACGCCAGAGGCGCCGGCCGGTATCCAGCTCCAGGGCATGCACCGCGCGATCGCGCCCGCCGACAACCACAACCGCCTCGCTCACCGCGGCGCTGGCGTGGAACGCGCTGCGCGACGGTTGGTAGCTCCAGAGCTCCTGGCCACTTTCAAGCGAGTAGCACAGCACCGCTCCGCCATGATGCCCGATGACGACGCGATCGCCGACAATCGCCGCGGTGGCGATGATCGGCTCGCCCAGGTCGCGCGTCCAGTGCTCGCGGCCGTCGTCCGGGTCGAGGGATCGCAGCACGCCGTCACAGCCGCCGAAGACCACCGCGTTACCGGCGACGACGGGCGAGCCATGCACGTAGTGATCGCTGCCGGCGGACCAGGCCAGCTCGTTCGTGCCCGCGTCCAGGGCGTAGAGGTGGTTGTCGTAGCTGCCGACGATGACGAGGACGCGGCCGGCGGCGTCGCGGTGCACGTTGGCTGAGCCGACGATGCGGTCACCGGTGTCGTATCGCCAGATCGGCCCGCCCGTGCGGGCATCGAAGGCATGCAGCGCGCCGTCGCCGCCGCCGATGTAGACCACGCCGTCGTGGACCATGGGCGGGGCCTGGACCGGCGGCGGGTCGTCCGGGTCGCCGACGGCGGCGTTCCAGATCGCCTGGCCATCGCTGAGCCGACGGGCGTGCAGTTGCCCCGCGGCCGAGCCGACGTAGACCACGCCGTCCGCAACGACGGGCCCGGTGAGCGGGGCGTGGTCGATCTGCTGGCGCCATTTCAGGCCGAGCTGGTCGCCGAGCCTGCCCTGGGCCGACCCCGCCATCGCGGGCGCGCCGCGCCAGATGGGCCAGTCGGCCGGGGTGTCGGTGGCGGTAACCGGCGACGGGTTGCCGGGCTCCTCAGCCTGACAGGCCGACAGGGCCGCCGCTGCCGCGACGAGCAGCAGGCTGACGCTCGCCAGCCGACGCACCGCCTGCGATGTCTGCCGTATGCCGGCGATCTGGCGATGGGCCTGAACCGGCGCAGGTGGTTTCATCTGGCTTGATTGTACCGGCCATGAATAGATAATATAGGCCTATTATCTTTTGATGTCTGCGTCGGCTGCTGATGACCCGGAATGGGAGGCGGTGGTGCGGCTTAGCTTGGACACGGCGGCACCGGTGGGGGCGGCGGTCCTCGGCGCCATGGTGTTGCTCGCCTGGGTCATCCAGGGACAGACGAGGCCGGCCGAGCTGCGCCTGCCGATCGACCACCCGGCGGCGCTGGAGTCGTCCGAGCCCGCCGAGCCGATCGTTCCACGATGGCAAGCCGGGCCGGGTGAGCCCGGGCAGGACCGCGGGCGCTGGCCGGGCTTCCGCGGCCCGCACGGCGAAGGCTGGATCGAGCCGGCCCTTGAGTTGGCGCGGGATTGGCCGGCGTCGGGCCCGCCGGTGCTCTGGCGGATCGACGCTGGTGAAGGCTACGCCGCGCCCGCGGTGGATAACGGCCGGGTCTACCTCATCGACTACGACGCCGACGCCCAGGCCGATGCCCTGCGCTGCCTCTCGCTCGATGACGGGCGCGAGATCTGGCGCAAGAGTTACCCGGTGAGCATCAAGCGATCGCACGGCATGTCGCGCACCGTGCCCGCCGTCGCCGACGACACCGTGGTCAGCATCGGGCCCAAGGGCCACGTGCTGGCGGTGGACGCGACGAGCGGCGAGCTGAAGTGGTTTTTCGACATGGTCGAGCGGTTCGGCACCCGCGTCCCGCCGTGGTACACCGGCCAGTGCCCGCTGATCGACGACGGCCGCGTCATCCTCGCCCCGGCGGGGCCCGAGGTGCTCATGGCGGCCCTGGATCTGCACAGCGGCGACATGCTCTGGACCGCGCCCAACCCGATGGGCTGGTCCATGACCCACGTCTCGATCGTCCCGATGGAACTCGACGGCCGACGCATGTACATCTACAGCGCCAGCGGCGGCGTGGCGGGCGTCGACG
>SLDI01000226.1:0-3626 GCA_007125385.1 Phycisphaeraceae bacterium
CCGCCCGCGCCCACGGGTACCGCGTCCGCGCCGAGAGCAGCCGCAGGTCGTTGCCGATGTGGATCGCGCTCTGCAACTGCCCGCTCATGCGCAGCGGCGCCAGACGCTCCACGAACTCACCCAGCGCCGCGGCCTCATCGCTGGAGAAGAAGAACGCGCAAAGCGCCTCCGGCGCCGGCATGAGCCACAGCCCGATCTGCGTGACGATCCCGAAATTCGACTGCGCGAACAGCCCGTCGAGCGACGGCCCGATTCCGTGGCGATACACCCGCTGCGCCGCCGCCTGGCGGTAGTGGCCAAAGCCCGTCTCGAGCACCCGGCCGTCGCCGAGCACGATCTGCATCCCGCAGGTCGTCGCGCTGTGGTCGCCGTAACGCGTGTGCCCGAAACCCCGCTCCAGCGTGTTGCCCACCAGGCTCGCCTCGGGCCCGGCGCCCGTGCTGTCCATCCACAGCTCCGGCGCCTGTGCCTGAAGATACTCCCAGAGCTGGCCCTGGCTCACACCGGCCTCCACCACCACATACCCCAGTCGCCGGTTCAGCTCCACGATCCGGTTCATCCGGCTCAAATCCACCACCACCTGGCCCGGCGTCGGCGGGCACGCGTCGCCGTAGCCCCAGTTGCACCCGCGCGAGATGGGATGCAGCGCCAGGCCGCACGACCCCGCCAGCTCCACCAGGCGCTGCACCTGCTCGGTGCTCACCGGACGCACGACCGCCGGCGGCGCGGCCGGGGCCGCACTGGAGCTGCGCGCGTAGCGCTGTCGCGTCGCCTCGTCGCTGGCGACATGCTCGATGCCAACGATCGCCTCGAGGCGCTGCCGGATCTCGATAGGCAGAAACTCGCCGTTGACTGGGTCCGATAAACCCATTAGGATCATCATCTCCATTGGTGGCGGCATCTTCTACGGCTGTCCTGGCCGCAGGAGGGGAGTGCAGAGCGACGGGAGACCCGCAAGTTCTCTGCCCTTGCATTGCGCCCGGCCACCTCGACAGGGGTGACGTCGTCGTGCGCGCGTATCACCGCGGCACGTTTTGATATTTAACCCACGGCCTCCGCGTTCATCGGAGACCGCGATATCGAGCATTGGCCTGTTTCAGCGTCAGGTGGCGGGCCTCGGCCAGGGACTGGCCGGCAAAAGGCCCTTTCATTCGTACTCCTGTTCAGGAAGGACCATTGCGATGTTCTTTTTCCAACAGGCTCCAGAGCCGGGGGGCAGCACCCCCAGCGCACCCGTCTCTCGCGCCCACGCGTGCATGATCCGTGTCGCCTCGACCCTGCCTCAGGTCATCGACGCCTGGCGCATGGTTTACCAGCGGTACCTCGCCTCCGGCCTGATCGCCGCCCATCCCTACCAGCTCCACACCGCCGCCGAGGCCGTCGGCCCCGGCACAACGACCATCAGCGAGCATCGTGGCCAGGAGCTCGGCCGCACCGTCAGTTGCTACCTCGACGCGCATCGCGGCCTGCCGCTGGACGCCGTCTACCCCACCACCCTGCAACGGGCACGCACCCGCGGCGAGCGGCTGGGCGAGATCGGCCTCTTCGCCGAGTGCCCCGCGGCCGGCGATACCGCGGCCACGCGAACCCAGGACCTGTTCGCCTTCATGCGCTACCCCGTCTACGCCCTCTACCATCAGGGCGCCAGTCAGATCGTCATCGGAGTCCATCCCCGGCACGCCCTCTTCTACGAGCGACTGCTGGGCTTCGAAGTCGCCGGCCCCGTCGTGAGCTACCCCCGGCTGCTGGATCGCGACGTCGTGCTCCTGCGCTTCAACACCGCCCGACTCGACGACACCGACCCGGCCCCCCGCGGCCTGAGCTACTGGCGCCGTCACCGGCTGGAGCCCGACGCCTTCGCCCGCCGCTGCCGCTTCCACCGCACCCACGTCGCCGCAAGCCCCCTCGCCGGCTACCTCGACTGGCTCCAGGCCGACGATCACGCGGTGCACCTCTCCCCCGGACCGAGCACCGCCGGCGTTCGATGCGATTCGCCTGACCTCCTGCCGCAGCGGGCCGATCGACCTCGCACAGCGATGGCGATGAATCTCCTGCACCCGCGACATCCCTTCCGCAGTCGCAGCCTTAGCCTGCTCGGCAGAAGTTGACGCGCCGTCCAGGGCGGCGCCTGCCACCTGCTGCATTATGGTTGACGGGGACTCTGACACGGGTGCGAGCATCCTTGAGCGTGGCCGCCTGTTCGAACCTCCCCGGGGCGCGTGCGCACAAAAAACCGGCCTGTTCCGGCACCAAAGGTGCTGAATCAAGCCGGCTTACTCTCTGACAGGCCCCCCAGCGTATCGCCGGGCTGCCCTTCATCCAGTCGTCCGACCGTCGGAGCCCAGCGCTGTCGCGAGGGCACTCCGTTGGCTGTCTCAATTCTAGCGCACCGCGTGGGCAAGGCAAGGGGTGTTCGCAAGCCGGCGCTTCGCAGAATCTGTGTGGTGGCAACAGATCGTATGAACCGGCACTTACGACGACGGTGCAAAAGGTTGCTCAAGGGAGGGGGACGGATCCCGCAGATCCCGGATGAACGAAAAAAAGGCCGACCCATGTGGGCCGGCCTTCTCATTGACGCGGATTGTCCTGAATCCACTTCGTACACTCATGTCCGCTCTCCTTTTCCGGGAGTCTTCCTCCCTGAGACGTTGCGATGCCGCAGGCAATCCGGCCTGCGACGTTTCACTTCAATCGTACCCGGGGGGGGCGCTTACGCAGCGTTGCCCGGCCGAATGCGCACAGAAAAACCGGTTTGTTTCGGCACCAAGGGTGCTGAATCAAACCGGCTTACTCTTTGACGGGCCTCCCAGCGTGTCGCCGGGCTGCCCTTCATTCAGTCTTCCGACCGTTGGAACTGATCGCTGCGGCGACCGTGCTCCGTGGGTTATGTCGGGTGATACTAGCGCCCCCGACCAGCCAGGCAACGTGCTTTGATCAACTAATTCGAAATTCCCGGATCGCGCGCCCCCGACGCGCCCTTGACGATGCACGCAACCAGTTCGCCCCGGCCCGAGGCGGTCGACTCGTTCAACGTCCCCCATCGGACGCCCGAGCCGCCCCCCTCGGCCGGGGGGTTGGATTAACCGATCCGCGCAGCTACCATAGCCCCAAGATTGAACGCCACCGCGATCAGGTGGCGGATAGGCCGGGGTTGACTCGATACCTTCATCGCACAGCGCTTCCCGGCGCGACGGTGCAGACTTGTGCAGGAGCGGAATGACTCAAGCCAGGGCATTTCCCGTGGTGGGAATCGGCTCGTCGGCCGGCGGGCTGGCGGCCATGATCGCGCTGTTCGATGCCAACCCGGCACTTGAAGGCATGGCGGTCGTCGTCGTCCAGCACCTCGACCCCAAGGGCGAAAGCCACCTCGTCGAGCTCCTCTCCAGGCATACGCCGCTGACAGTCCGGCCCGCCCAGGACGGTCTGGCGATCGAGCGCGATCACGTCTACGTCTGCGTGCCCGATCGCGATGTCGTGATCAGCGACGGCCACATGCATCTCTTCGCCACAGCCACCGAGCGCAGCCAGCGACGCCCCATCGACCGATTCTTCGATTCGCTTGCCGCCACCTACGGCGATCGCGCCATCGCCGTGATTCTTTCCGGCACGGCCGCGGACGGCTCGCA
>SLDI01000495.1:0-3626 GCA_007125385.1 Phycisphaeraceae bacterium
CTCGAGCAGCCCCAGAAGGCTGAGCCAGCGTGCTCGCCGCGGCGGGCCATCTCGCTGCCGCAGGTCGGGCACCGCGGCGCGGCGACGTCACCGTCTGCCGCCTCACTCGTATCAACGAGCTGGCGATCATTCTGCTTCACCTGGGCCACCAGCTCGGCCAGGGCCGGTCCGTCCACCAGCTCGATCGCGTTGTTACGGGCGAACGCCTCGGCGTCGGGCGTGAACCGGCCGGAGGTCACGACGATCCCGCCGGCCGCACCCTCACTCGTGACCACCCCCCAGCAGCTCGCGCACCGCGGCCACGCCCACGCGTTTCGCCTTCCAGTGCTTGCATTGGATGAGCCGGCGGCCGTGATCGTCGTGCAGCACGACATCCACGCCGCCGTCGCCGGCAGGCTGGTCCACCACCTCGGCCGCATAAGCACACGCCCGCGGCACCGGCCTCACCCCAGACAACGAAAACCTGCGCAGCTTCGAGCAAACCTGCGCACCTTCGGCCTGTGGCCTCGAAAACGCTGATTTTGATGACGCACTCCGACGCGTTCGGACCCCACCCCGCCAGTCGCAAGGGTGAAGATGCGCAGGTGTCGGTTGAGCCACTCAATGATAGGGGTGTGATCTTTTGTGACCTTTTCGGTTTTTGGAAGGCTAACAGAGTGTGACGCCACGCAACGCTTGCAACAGGGCCGGGTACGCGTTATTCTTTAGCAAATATCGCCTTTTTCGCGGGCATGGCGGCACTTTCAATGCGCGGTAGTTTGTTCGGGCTCGGCAGCATCACACCCGTGAGGTCACTGGTTCGAGTCCAGTATCGCCCACTTTCATAACACCCGCCGATCCCGCGACTTGCGGGAACCTGCCAAGCGGTGGCAGAGCGGCTCGGAAGCTTCGCCAAAACGGTACATACCGTTTTGGCTCAGCCGAAGGAGCCGCGGACATGCCACGCCTTTCCCTCCGCCACCCGAAATACCGCAAGCACAAGGCCTCCGGCCAGGCCGTCGTCACGCTCAACGGACGGGATTTCTACCTCGGGATCTACGGGACTCCCGAGAGCCGAGCGGAGTACGACCGGCTGGTTGGCGAGTGGCAGCTCAACAACCGCCAGCACCCGGCATCCGTCCGGGCGGACGGGCTGACGGTGGACGAGCTGATCCTGGCGTACGACGCCCACATCACCGGGTACTATCAGAAAAACGGCAGGCCCACGACGAGCCAGCAGCACATCCGCGATGCGCTCAAGCCGCTGCACGAGCATTACGGGCATATGCAGGTCGATGCCTTTGGGCCACTGGCCCTCAAGAGCTTGCGGCAGCGGCTGATCGACGAGCGCGACTGGGCCCGCTCGACGGTCAACAAGGCGGTGGGCTACATCAAGCAGATGTTCAGGTGGGCCGTGGCCGACGAACTGGTCGAACCGCGGGTCTACCATGCCCTGCAGGCGGTGCCGGGGCTGCGGCGCGGCCGGTCCCAGGCGCGAGACACGGAGCCGATCAGGCCCGCCCCGGAGGAGCAGATCCAGGCGGTGCTCGCGCGGGTGTCGGCGCCCGTGGCGGCGATGATCCGGGCGCAGTGGCGCACCGGCATGCGGCCGGACGAGGTGGTCTCGATGCGAACCGGCGACATCGACCGGTCAAGCTGCGTGTGGGTGTACATCCCGGGCTCGCACAAGACGGAGCACACGGGCAGGCAGCGGCGCATCTACCTCGGACCGCGCGCCCAGGAGGTGGTCTTGCCCTACCTTAAGGCGGATCCGGCCGCCTACCTGTTCAGTCCCCAGGAGGCGGAAGCCGCGCGGCTGGCCGGGCGGCATGAGAGCCGCCAAACGCCGCTGAAGTATGGCAACCGCCCGGGGACCAACCGCAAGGCTTCACCCCAGCGGCGGCCGCGGCAGGGCTACAGCGTCGCGTCCTATCGCAGGGCGATCCAGCGCGCCTGCGACGCGGCCTATCCGCCGCCCGAGGACCTGGCCCGCAAGCAGGTTCCCGGTCGCCGCGGCGTGCGCTGGGAGACGGAAACTGAATGGAGGGCTCGCTTGGGTGGTGAGAAGTGGGCCGAACTGAAGGCGTGGCGGCGGGGGCACCGCTGGCATCCGAACCAGCTTCGCCACAACGCGGCAACGTATCTGCGGAAGGAGTACGGGATCGAGGCAGCCCGCGTTGTGCTGGGTCACACCTCGGCAGCGGTGACGGAGGTGTACGCCGAGCTGGATTTTGCCAAGGCGATGAAGATCATGGGCGAGGTCGGCTGAGGATCAGTCCGTGCGTGGCTGTCGAACGCAGCCGGTTCGCTGGCCGAGTTCCAATGCCTCGGCGACCTCCGGCTTCGTCAGCAGGCCGCGTAGATTCTGTCCGAAATCACTGGAGATGGCGCCGCGGTCCAGGGCCTGGAAGAGGGGTGTGTCGTCGGCGACGCGCAGGAGCTGTTTGAGGTGCTCCACCTGCTCGGCGGGCATGTCCTGCCACTCGGAGAGGCTGAGGAAGTCGATGTCGTCCCAGAATACGTCGAACAACGCCTCGAAGCGCTCAGTCATCTCCGGTCGAACCTTGACGCGCACGCGACGAGGGCCTTCGCGCAGGTAGAGGTGGATCAACTCGATCCGCGTGTGGGACACGTGCGCAGCGGCGTCGCATGCGGCGTACACCACGGCCGCGTCCAGCAGGGTTGCCTCGATGAGCTGGCACACGTGCTGCCTCGCCCACACCTCGCCCAGCAGATCGAGTTGGACGATCGGATCAATCGGCGCCAGCAGCGGCACCGCAGCGAGGAACCCGAACCGCTCGCCAGCGGCGATCTCCCCCTCCAGATCATCCGTGAGCTGAAGTTGGTCAATGGTGGCGAGCGCGGCCGTTCGGAACGCGACGTACGTCAGGTCGCCGCGGGGCAGCCGGCATTCGTGGCCGTAGCAGGTGAGCATTCCCGCATTTTCGCCGCAGTGGTCCCGGTGTCCAGCCAGCGACGGAGCTGTTCGGGCGCGATACACTGATGATAGCGGTACCGGCGGATTCGTCTGCCGAGCGGCCCCACCGGTTTCCCCCAGCCGGTGGGGCCGAACCGCTATCCCGTCACACGGCCTGGATCCGTGATGGGCCATGCCCCACAGGCGTCGAACATCACCAATGTGCTATACGATTAATTTGCTGTCTCGCTGCACGGGTGCAAAAGCCGTAGGATGGTGGCTCACACAACAAGTAGCGCTGGACTAGGGGCTCTACGTGTACCTCTCACAACTCATCATTGAGAACTTCCGTTGCTTCGGTGAACGCGATGCCCGGTTTGACCTGCGATTACAGAAGGGTTTGACGGCGATCGTTGGCCCCAATGACGCAGGCAAGACCGCAGTCATCGACGCGCTCCGCTTCACGCTCGGCACAACTGACCAGGAGTGGTTGCGGATCGAAGACACGGACTTTCACAATTCCGATACGACGAAGGAAATCCGCATTGTGTGTAAGTTCGCAGGGCTAACGCCCTGCGATCTTCGATCGTTTGTTGAGTACCTGAGTTAGATAAAGCAACCCTTCTTCTGTAAATCGCCGTTGAGTGGGCGGGTCATCGGGCTTCCATGTTGAGGTAGGTCCGAGCGGTTTCCCAGTCGTCGCTGATCTCGCTGAGCACGGCCGAGGCCA
>SLDI01000049.1:0-13118 GCA_007125385.1 Phycisphaeraceae bacterium
CGCACTTGCCGCCGCCCAACCCCCTCGCGGGCCCGTCCGCGGACCCCGCGGCCGCACGTGCGACCGGGCAATTCTAGAAGGAGCAGCCCCTTGACACAAACGCGCAGCCACATCTTCCGACGCCCCGGCCCCGCCACCGCCGCCACCACGGGCACCGCCCCCCCCGCCGCCCCCCCTGCCGTCGAGCCCGCCAGCGAGCTGCACGTGAACCTCCAACGCCTCCGCGCCAACCTCGCCCAGTTCCGCCGGGTCGTCGGCCGACGCGTGCGCCTCTGCGCCGTCATCAAGAAGGACGCGTACGGCCTCGGGGCCACGTCCGTGGGCCCGTGCCTGGCCGACGCCGGCTGCGACATGCTCGCCGTCTACGACGAGCAGGAGGCGAGCCAGCTCCTCGGCGCCGGCTTGGCCGAGCGGGAGGTCGAGCTGCTGGTGATGGGCCCGGTCTGGGACGTTGCGCCCGGCCCGGTCGCCGACGCCGCCGGCGCCGGGCGGCTCCACCTGTCCATCCACGAGCCTGGCCAGGTCCATGCCCTGGCCGCTGCCGCCGCCCGCCTCGACGCCCGCCTGCCCGTGCACGTTTTCCTCGACACGGGCATGAGCCGATCCGGCCTCGAACCGGGGCACCTACCCTCGGTCGTCACCCGCATCCGCCATGAACGCCACCTGCGCCTGGCGGGCATCTACAGCCACCTCGCCACAGCCGAGCAGCCCGACGACTTCGCCGAGCGGCAGCTCAAGCGTTTCCAGGCCGCCCTGGCCGACGCCGGGCGCCTGCGCCGCATCACCCGCCACCTCGCCAACACCTGCGCCACCCTGCGCAGTGACGCGTTCCACCTCGACATGGTGCGTGTCGGCCTCGGGCTGCTGGGCTACGGCCCCGACCGGCTCGCCGGCCCGCGCTGCGTCGACGCCGACTTCGCCTTGAAGCCCACCGTCCGCTGGACCAGCCGCCTCATCCAGCTCCGCTGGTATCCGCCCGGCGCGGCCATAGGCTATGGCCAGACCCACCGCATGGACCGCCCCAGCCTGCTCGGGCTCGTGCCGGTGGGCTACGGCGACGGCTACCCGGTCGCCCTGGGCAACCGCGCCACCGTGGCCGTGCGCCTCGACGGCCGCTGGCGCGACGCCCCGGTGCGGGGCCGGGTCAACATGGACCAGATCACCGTCGACCTGACCGACGCCGCCGCCCACCTGCCGACCCAGGAGCCGGCCACGCTCGATGCGCTGCGCGGCGGTGCCGTGGAACTGGTCAGCGACGACCCGGCCGCGCCGCACGCCCTGCCGCGCCTCGCCGCCCTGGCCGACACCCACTGCTATGACCTGCTCTGTCGGATGCGCGGCCGGCGCGTCCACACGTGGTAGGCTACGTCCGAACAGGCGGTGCCGCCCGCGCCGCTTTCCGGTTCCGGAGCCCTGCATGAACCCATCGCCAGCCCCTGCCGTCAACACCGCACCTCCGCGCCCCGGCCCGCGAAAGGTGATCGTGGCCACCAGCATCTTTATGGGCCGGCGCGATGAACAGAGCAACCCGGACCTGGACCATCGCCTCGCCCGGGTCGGGCAGCGCGTGGACGCGATGGCGGCCGACGCCCACGCCCGCCATGGACGGGGGCTCGACCTGGCTGTCTTCCGCGAGAACGCGCTCAACGGCAAGGGCGGCGATCACCTGCTGGACCGCGCGATCGAGCTCGACCGCCAGGTGCGCGACGGCGTCGGCGCCAAGGCTCGCGAGCACAACTGCTACATCGTGGTCTCGTTCAACATGATCGAGGACCGACAGGCCCGGCACGTCTCGAACGTGGCCGTGCTCTTCGACCGATCCGGCGATGTCGCCGGCATCTATCGCAAGGTGTTCTGCGTGGCCTACCCCGGGGCCAGCGTCCTGGAAGGCGGGAAGACCCCGGGTACGGAATTCCCGGTGTTCGACACGGATTTCGGCCGACTGGGCATGCAGGTCTGCTACGACGTCGCCTTCGAGGATGGTTGGAAGGCCCTTGGCGAGGCCGGCGCCGAGATCGTCGCGTGGTGCTCGATGTCGCCCCAGACGTTCCTGCCCCGCTGCCACGCGCGTCGGTTCGGCTACTACATCATCTCGGCCACGCCGCGCGACAATGCCTCGGTGTTCGACCCGCTCGGGCGCGTCGCCGCGCAGGTGACCGAGCCCGAGACGCCGTTGACTTGTCAGATCGATCTGGACTGGCGCATCGTCCACTGGCAGCCGAAGCTCCGTGGCGGCGACGCCTTGCGCCAGCGATACGGGGACCGCGTCGGATTTCATTATTCCTGGCGCGAGGACTACGGCCTTTTCTGGTCCAACGACCCGAACACGCCAATCGCGACAATGCTCGAGGAAACCGGAATCCTGCCCGACGACGTTTACCTCCCGCGCAACCGTCGACTGCGCGAGGAGGCTCTCGCCGCTCAACCCACCAGCAGTCACTGAAAGACCGCCGGTGAGGCCTCTTCAGGCACAGCACGCCGGTCGCGTTCTGTGGTTCGAGTGCCTTGCCGCCCGGCCGGGAGGTGTGTCATGCCGATGCTGCCGTTGCTCCTGGGAGCCCTGGGTCTCGTGCTGGCCGTGCTCGCCGCTTCGCCGGCGCAGGCGCGCCAGGGAGAGGGGCGGTTCGTGCGCAGCTACTGGTTCGAGCGTGGAATCGAGCACGCCAACCCGAAGCCGGCCCGGCCGATCCGGGTCAACAGCCCCGAGAGCGTCGTGGGCCGGTTCGCCGATCGGCCGGAGGTGCGCGACAACGGGCTGGCGATGATCCTCGTGGAGGAGGACCTGACGCAGTTGGCCGGCGCCGAGCTTTACGCCGAGATCTGGGGCGGGCACCCGGGCACGGCCGGCAAGCGCGTGAGCATCAACGGCCGCGGCGGGTATGAGCTTCCCGACGACGGCGTGGCGGCGGGGCATTGCGCCCACAGCTACCCGCTGATTCCGATCAACGTCACGGACCTGGTCAACGGCCACAACGCCGTGCAGTTCGCCGCCGAGCAGGGCACGACGTTCTGGGGCCATTACATCGTGGACAACGTCGCGCTGCGGGCGATCCTCGAGCCGGACCACCCCGACCTCGCGGCGCTGGGGCTGGCGGGCTTTGACGCAAGCGTGCGCGCCACGCCGGCGGACGACGGCGAGGCGATCGAGCTCGCGCTGGAGGTTGACCCGGCCTGGCAGGCGATGATCGACAAAGTCGTCTTCCAGGGCCGCTACGTCGGCTACGACGAGAATGGCTCGATGCGCGGCGACGACTGGCACGGCTTTACCAAGCGTCGCCAGCCGGTCGCGGTGCTCGGCGTCGCCGACGAGCCGGGCGAACGCGTGCGGTGGGACGTGAGCATGCTGCCGGCCCAGCAGGACGTGGCGGTGCGCGCGGTCGTGCACTTCCGCGAGCCGGCGCAACTGAGCTTCGAGACGCCGGCGGTGACGGGCCTGGCGGTCAACGAGCGGCCGGGCGTGCGCGTGGAACTCGTCAAGCCGTCGCACATGCCCCGGCCGTTCTGGTCCCGGGCGAGTCGGCCGATGCGCGCGACGCTGGAACTGCCCGTGGACCCGGAGGCCATCGAACGGGCGCAACTGCACATCGTCATCTGGGACGGCGGCCGCGGCAACGTGGAGCATCCGTTCAAGCTCAACGGCCAGCCTTTGGACATCGCCGGGGCCGGGCACCACGACACGATCTATCGGGTGCTGGAGCTGGACCCGGCGATGCTGGTCGGCGGCGAGAACGAGCTGACGCTGCTGTCGGACACGGAGCACCACGGCATCGAAGTGCTGTTGCCCGGGCCCGCGCTGATGCTCCGTTACCGCGATTGAAGGCCCGGATGAACGAGAGCGCGCGTGGCGGGCGGCGATCACCGGTGACGAAGCCCGGCACGATCAGCGTGGCTTGGGCGGAACCGTCGGACGCGGGGGGCACGGGCCCGGCTGCTGCTATGCGGTGGGGTGTGGTTCGTGGGTCCCGTGGCCGTTGCCGTGGCGATGTTCGTGATCAGTCATTGGGGTGTACCTTTCGCGGCGCCCGGTTGCCCCGCATCGACGTTGCAGCGGTCACCGCCCCCGCCCGGGCGTGCCCGGCGGGGACTTCCTGGCCCTGCTCACGCCGTCAGCACCTCGCGGCAGACCGCCGCGAAGTGCAGCGCCGTGCCCGCGCAGACGAACCCATGCCAGATCGCGTGGTTGAAGCGCAGGCGATGCCAGAAGAAGAACACGACGCCGGCGGTGTACGCGGCCCCACCGGTGAAGATCAGCATCACGCCCGCCAGCGACAGCGACTGGACGATGGGCACCGCGGCCACGACGCCGATCCACCCGATCGCCAGATACATGCCCACGGACCACGATCGCGGCCGCCTGCGCAGCACCGCCAGACGCAGCGCCACGCCGCTCAGCGCCAGCACCCAGACGGCCACGAACAGGCCCACGCCCCACGCCCCGCCCAGGGCCACGAGCGTCAGCGGCGTGTACGTCCCGGCAATGAGCAGGTAGATGGCTGCGTGATCGCACTCCAGCAGCACCCGCCGGGCGGGCACCGAGGAAGCCAGGTGCATGAGCGTCGAGGCCACGTACACCGCGATCATGCACAGCCCGAAGACCGCCACCGAGGCCACCACCAGCGGTGAGCCGGTCGGCCACGCCAGCGCCACCAGCACCGCTAACCCCGCCACGGCAAGCACGGCCGCGACGCCATGCACCGCGGCGCTGGCCAGCTCCTCGCGCGCCGAGGCGGAAGCTGTCGGGCTGGTCGAGGCGGCCAAATCGGTTCCTTTCTCAAACGGCTCGGGTGGGGCGGGGGCGAACTCAACCCATCAGGATGCCATGGCCCGGCCCGGCGATCAAGCCGGCCGCCAGGGGCTGTTCGTTGATGGCGGGACATCGGTGACCACTGGCCGGGGGGGCTTGATCGGGGCCTGGACGTGACGTTGATACGCACCTTCGCCGCTGAATTGCTTGTGCTGCGGCCTGCCCCTGAGCGCGTACGCCTTGCCAGCGGTGCGCTATCCGCAACGACATGGACCACCGGGTGCTCGCCAGTCAGTACACGCAGCAGCTCAAAGGGGTATTCCGGTTTCGTGCAATGCGGGAATGCAGCCTGGTTCACCATATCCTTGGGTTGCACAGGCAGAGCGTGGTCTGCATCAAACCTGGACTGGCTTGCGCATGGGCGGCTTTGGCGGTCGCGGCACGGGCCGTTCGTCTCTCCCAGGGCCCAGCCCATGGCGGGACCGGCCGCTCGGCAAGCCTCCCCGGCCCCGGGGGCAGGCACCTGGTGGCGCGCGTGTGGATGAGCGTCTCGTCGACGAAGACGCGGATCTCCATGGCCTGGTGGTCAAACACGACGGCGAGGTGGGGCTCGTCGCCGTCGAAAAGGTCGTCGCTGCCGACGTGGAACGACGCGAGTCCGGCGAGGTTGATGTTCAGATCGTCGTTGTCATCGCGATTGCCGACGAAGCGGGTCACCTGGCCGGCCCTGACCTGGCTGAAGATCGACAGCCGATCCCGTTCCTTCAGGCTCATCCGAAGCGTCTCCATGAGGGGACGCTTCTACTTGAGTCCCCACAGGGCACTGGTCGGCGCCTTGACATGTCAGCGAAAATCTGTTAGGTTCTTGTTGACACGCTTCTGCACGGCCCCGCTCCAGGGATGCAAGGTTTCGTCGCGGAATGGGGGAGGTTTCACCAGGTTGACGTGGGGTGCCTCGGGCTGGCCTGCTCGCGTTGGTGGGCCGGCGATCCTTCCAAAGTGCACAGCCATCTCACGCCCGGGAAAAACCCCATGAATCGTCGCCCGTTGATGCATCCGAGGCTCGGCGCCTTGATGGTTCTGTGCGGACTGCTGTTCGCTGCGCCGGGACATGGCCAATCGTCGATCAGCCAGGACCTGGACCTCGAGGGCGGGACGCTCACCCTCGAGGGCGGGCTGGACCTTCGCGTTCTCGACACCCTGACGATCGACAACGGGACGATCTTCCTCGAGACCGGTTTCGTCCGGGTCGATGAGGACCGGACGCTGACGTTCGGTGAATCGCTGCTGATCCATGGCCGGCGCGGGTACATCACCGGCGGCAATGGCGGCGCGGTGATCAACCATGGCACCATCGCCGCCGAGCTGCCCACCCGATCGGCATCCGTGTCGGCGCGGGGTTCATCAGTCACTTCACCAACCATGGCGTGCTTCACGCGAGCGACGGTGGCCGACTGGCGATCATGGCGCCGAACTGGACCAACGCCGAGGGCACGATCATCGTCGACAACGGCACGCTCGAACTCGGCGGCGGCTTCACCAGCGCCGACCTGGGCACGATCCAGCGCACCGGCGGCACGGTCGAACTCACCGGCACGCTCGAAAACAGCGGCAACGTGCTGACGCTGGACGACACCACCGGATCCTGGCACCTCGAGGGCGGGCGGATCAACCACGGCACCGTGCGCCTGCTCGACGACGCCCAATCTGCTTATCGGCTCAGGCAACAACCACCTGCATGGCGTGACCCTCGAGGGCGCCGACCTGCACCTGCACGCCACGTCAATGTCGATCAGCGGCGGGCTGAACCTCGACGGCACCATCGCACTCAGCGCCTCCCACCTTCCGTTCGTGCAATCCAGCAGCCTCCGGTTCGAGGGGACGCAGACCATCAACGGCGGCACCATCGTGCTCGACGGCTCACGTGGCAACAAGAGTCTCCTCCTTACCGCCGGCACCACGCTGACCCTCGGGCCGGACCTGGTCCTGCGGGGCGAACGCGGCGTCATCACCGCCTTCGGCAGCGACCAAAGCCCGCGTACGCTGGTCAACCGCGGCACCATCTCGGCCGAGCAAACGGCTGAGCTGCGGATCGACGACGGCATTACCCACTTCCACAACCAGGGCCTCGTTCACATCAACACCGGCGGCCTGTTCATCGAGGCGCAGAGCTGGAGCAACGCCGGCGGCACGTTCCTCGTCGAATCGGGCAGGCTCCGTCTGGGCGGCTCGTTCGCCTCCACCGACCTGGGCACCATCGTCCGCACCGGCGGGATCATCGATCTCACCGGAACCGTCGAAAACGCCGACAGCGTTCTGACGCTCGACAGCAGCAGCGGCTCCTGGGACATGCGCGGCGGGGAGATTCGCCACGGCAC
Source organism: Phycisphaeraceae bacterium (assembly GCA_007125385.1). Lineage (GTDB taxonomy): Bacteria > Planctomycetota > Phycisphaerae > Phycisphaerales > Phycisphaeraceae > SKPT01. The sequence goes on from SLDI01000049.1 coordinate 7,123, forward strand.
CGTGCGTCTGCTCGACGGCGCGCAGCTCAACGCGTTCGGCGACGCACACAACCGCCTGCACAACGTGCTGCTCGAGGGCGATCTGAACCTCGGCCGCGACAACGCCCGGTTACAGATCACCGGCGGCCTGGACCTCGACGGCACCGTCACGCTCAGCGGCGTCGGAAGCATGCTGCATGTCGTCGGCACGCAAACGCTCGACGGCGGCGTGATCGCCTTCGAGGGGCCCGCCAGCGACATGCGCATCGGCCTCGACGAAGATACCACGCTGATCCTCGGCGAAAACCAGGTCGTGCGCGGCGAGCGCGGCATCATCCGAGCCTACCGGGGTGACGAGGCCTGGCGCCTGATCAACCGCGGAACCATCATTGCCGATGCGCCCAACCACATTGGTATCGAGATCGACCACGGCTTTTTCGGCGGTAAGCTCGATTTCGTCAACGAAGGTGTCCTCAAGGTCATCAACGGCGGCCGGCTCAGCATCCAGGCCGAGCCGTGGACCAACACCGGCACACTGATCGTCGAGGACGGCATACTCAACCTCGGCGGCCGGTTCACCTCCTCCGACATCGGCACCGTCCAGCGCAGCGGCGGCACCGTCAACATCACCGGCGTACTCGACAACACCGGCGACGTGCTGACGCTGGACAACACCACCGGTCCCTGGCAGCTCGACGGCGGCACCATCCAGGGCGGTGTGGTCCGCATTGAAGAGGACGCCTTGCTTGTGGCGGCCGCCAATGTCGACAACCGCCTGCACAACACGTCGATCCAGGGCAATGTCGAGCTCAATGTCAGCAGCGCCCGGCTGCGGATCACCGGCGGCCTGGAACTCGACGGCGCCATCACGGTCACGGGAAACAACAATCAGCTACGCTTCGGTGACACCCAGACCATCGACGGCGGCGCCTTCATCTTCACCAATGCGTTCTCCACCGGGGGACGCTTCGGCCTCGACGGCGACACGCACCTGACCTTCGGCCCGGACCTCGTCGTGCGCGGCCGACGCGCACAGTTCGCCTCCGCCTTCGCCGCCGGTGAGCGCACCATCACAAACCACGGGACAATCGCCGCGGACATCGACGACACACGCGGCATCGAGATCCTCAACGCCATCACCTACCTCGAAAACCACGGCCGCCTCAAGGCCGTCCACGGCGGCATCCTCACGATTGATGCCGTCAACTGGACCAACCCCACCGGCACCCTCGTGGTCGACGGCGGTACGCTCAATCTCGGCGGCAGCTTCACGACCGCCGACATCGGCAACATCCACCGCAACGGCGGCGCGATCAACATTACCGGCACCCTTGACAACGCCGGCAGCGTCCTGACGCTCGACAGCACCACCGGCTCGTGGGGCATCAACGGCGGCACCATCGACGGCGGCACCGTGCGCCTGACCGACGGCGCCCACCTCGCCGCGGGCACCACCTTCAGCACCCATCTCAACGGCGTGACGCTCGAAGGTGAACTCCGGCTCGCGCCGAGCAATTCGCGGCTGCAGATCGGCGATGGCCTCGAGCTCAACGGCACGATCTCCATCACCGGCCACAGCAGCCGACTGATGTCCCGCACCAGCCAGACCATCGATGGCGGCGAGATCCAGTTCGGCGGCGCGTCGGGGATGCGGATCAACGTCCACGGCGGCACGACGCTGACGCTCGGCGAAAACCTGATCGTCCGCGGCGAGCGCGGCAGCTTCGGCAACTATGGCGGCCCCGGCGCGGAGTTGGTCAACCGCGGAACCATCTCGGGCGACGTCGCCAGCGCCCCGGGCATCCTGATCGACCTGACCATCAGCCGCTTCACCAACGAAGGCCTGCTCCAAGCCGCCAACGGCGGCACCGTACGCGTCTCCAATGCCGTCGACCTGGTGAACCTCCAGGACAACGTGCTCACCGGCGGCAGCTACCACGTCCACGCGGGCTCGCGCATCCTCTTCACCGGGGCGGCGATCACCACTAACGCCGCGGATATCCGCCTCGCCGGCCCCGGCTCACAGTTTGAAGCCATCGACGGCCTGGCCAGCAACACCGCGCAAGGCACCTTCACCATCACCGGCGGCCGCGACTTCACCACCACCGCCGATTTTTCCAACGCCGGCACGCTCAGCGTCACCGGCCCCAGCACGTTCACCGTCGCCGGATTGCTGACCAACACCGGCGCCATCCACAGCGGCAGCACCATCGCTGCCGAGGCGATCCACAACGCCGGCGACCTGCTGGTCCCGGGCCTGTCCAACCTCAGGCTCCGGAGCACCGACTACACCCAGGCCGAAGATGGCGCACTGCACCTGACGCTGCACGCCCAGCATGCCGATGCACCGGCCGCTCGCCTCGGCGTCGTCGGCCTCGGCGCCACGGCCACCGCCCAGCTCGGCGGCGTGCTCAGCATCGACCTGGCCGACGGCTTCATGCCCACGCTCGGCCAGCGCTTCACAGTCCTTCGCGCCGATGAGATGGTCGGCCGCTTCGCCAGCATTCTCCGGCCCACGCTCGCGGATGGCGCACGCCTGGAGCCGATCTTCGCGCCCGGCGACCTCAAGCTCCAGGTCATTCAGGACGGCATCGACTGGATCGCAGACGACGGCCACTGGTCCGACACCGCCAACTGGTCCAGCCAGCCTCACGGGCCCGGCCCGGCCGACCACGTCATCATCAACCGCACGGCTTCCGATACCCGGCCCGAGCAGGGCTACACCGTGACCCTCTCCAGCGGCCAGCACGCGATCCGCGGCATGTTCAGCCTCGAACGGCTGGAGATCCTCGGCGGCAACCTGGCCGTGAGCGAAACCGCCGATCTGCACAGCGCCTTCACCCTCGCCGGCACCGGCACGCTGGCGGGCGATGGCCTGGTCAGCGTCAGGCAGGAGATGACCTGGGGCGGCCAGGCCAGCCAGGACGGCCACGGCGAAACGCGCATCGAAGCCGACGCCGTCCTGAACATCCAGGGCGACCAGACCATGCACCTGCGCGACGGCCGCACCGTCACCAACGCCGGTGTCACGACGTGGGCCGGCTCAGGCGAGATTCGCGGCCAGGGCCACGCCACATTCGACAACCTCACCAGCTTCCGCCTGCAGGGCGAGACCACCTTCGCACGTTCGGACGAAGGTGCTCCGCGTTTTCTCAACACCGGGCTGCTCACGAGAACCCAGGGGGCCGGCATCAGCCGGTTCGAGCTGAGCTTCGACAACATCGGCACGGTCGACGTCCGCAGCGGCACGATCCGCCTCGATGATGTGGTCCAGCTCGTCGGCAGCACGCTCACCGGCGGCACCTGGCACGTGCGCGACGCCGGCCGCCTCGTCCTGCACGACGACGCGCCCATCGCCGTCAACCAGGCTTCCGTGATGCTCGACGGCGCCGAGGCCCGCTTCACCGGCCTCGAGAGCCTCACCACCAACCACGGCAGCCTCACCCTCGCCGCCGGCCACGAGCTCGCCCTCGGCGGCAACCTCAACAACACCGGGCAGTTGATCGTCCAGGCCGGCAGCAGCCTGCACGTCGCCACCACGCTCGGCAACACGGGCACCATGGACGCCGTGGGCTCCGTCGCCGCCGGCGCCCTGAGCAACGCGGGCACCATCAGCCGCCCGGCGAGCCTCAGTGCCCACGCCATCCGCAACGCGGGGACCATCCGCGACGCCAACTCGATCACCGCCGCCGTCCTGACGAACACCGGCACCATCCGGGAACCCGGAACCATCGCCGCCGACGTGTTCATCAACGCCGGCAGGCTCAGCGCGGGCAACGGCACAGGTGTGATGCACCTGCACACCGCGTCGTTCAGTCAGGGTGGCCTCGGTGTGCTCGAACTCAACCTCGCGGGCCCCTCCGCCGGCAGCCGACTCGCCGTGGCCAGCGCCGACGGATCGCCCGCCAGCGTGCTGCTCGACGGTACGCTGCAGGTCAACCTGCTCAACGGCTTCACCCCGGTCCAGGGCGACCGCTTCACGGTGCTCACCGCCGATCACGTGCTCGGCCGATTCACCGACGTCGACACCCCGATGCTCGGCCAGGGCCGACGCCTGGAGCCGATCTACCACCCGGATCATGTCGCGCTGCTGGCCATGGACGACGGCATCGATTGGGTCACCGACGGCCACGGCAACTGGAGCACCGCCGGCAACTGGTCCAGCAACCCCTCGCTGCCCGGCTCCGGCGACCACGTCATCATCAATCGCACCGGCGCCCCCGGCCGACCCGCGGATGGGTTTCTCGTGACCATCCAGGACGCCGAGCACACCATCGCCAGCCTGTTCAGCACCGAGAGGCTGAAGATCTCCGGCGGCACACTGTCCGTTGAGCACGAGGCCCAGTTGCACAACAGCCTCACCCTCTCCGGAACCGGCACCCTGAGCGGTGCCGGTCAGATCGTGGTGCGCGACGCCATGCACTTCAGCGGCGCCGCCGCCCAGGAGGGCCACGGGCAGACGATCATTGAAGCCGACGCCGTGCTCCAGATCGACGGTGACGCGATGAAGTACCTGCGCGACGGCCGCACCATCATTAATCATGGCGTGACGACCTGGGCCGGATCAGGCGATGTCCGCGCCTATGACCAAGCCCGGTTCGAGAACGTTGGCCAGTTCCGCATCCACAACGACGCCACCTTCCGCCGATTCTCGGGCCATCACCCGCAGTTCGACAACCCCGGCAAGCTGGTCAAGAGCCAGAGCCCCGGCACCAGCCTGTTCAACGTCCGCTTCAACAACACCGGCCGGGTCGAGGTCCACAGCGGCACGCTCTGGCTCAGCGACGTCGTCCAGCGCTCCGGCGCCACGCTCACCGCAGGAGCGTGGCACGTTCATGACGGCGCCCGGCTGACGCTCGAGACCGAGCTCGGCATCACCACCAACGAGGCCTCCGTGCTGCTCGCCGGCGCCGAGTCGCGCTTCGACGCGATCAATCTCCTGCAGGCCAACCACGGCTCCTTCGCCATCGACCAGGGCCGCCACTTCACCAGCGTCGCCGACCTCGAGAGCACCGCACACCTGGGTGTCGGACGCACCAGTTCGCTCAACGTTGCAGGTCTGTTGGCCCTCGGCGACGCGCACACGCTAACCCTCGGCGTGGGCCGGTTCGACCATGGCCGGGTCCACGTCCAGGGCGCCGCCACGCTCGCCGGCACGCTCGAACTTGTACTCAACGGCGATCTGCTGCCTGGCGAGGACTACGAAATCCTCTCCGCCGACAGTGTGCTCGGCAGCTTCGACCGCTTCCTGCTCGGCGGCGACGCCCCCGGCGGCTGGACCGCCGTCCTGCACCACGAGCCCGATCGCGTCCTCGTGAGCCTCCACGTCCTGGGCGACATGAACCCCGACGGCGTCCTCAACACCGGCGACATCGCGGCGTTCGTGCTCGCCCTGACCGACCCCGAGGCCTACATGGCCCAGTTCGACGTCGACGAGTCGACGATGATTGCCCTGGGCGACATCAACGGCGATGGCGCCTTCAACACCGGCGACGTGGCGCCGTTCGTGCATTTGCTGGTCGGCACCGACGGCGGGGCGATCCCCGAGCCGGGCAGCCTCGCCCTGCTGGGACTCGGGGCGCTGATGCTGTGGCGGCGTCGGGCGGTGTGATGACGAGCGGCGCCGACCCCTGCCGCGTGCTGTCGGGACCGCGTGGAGGCGTGACAACCGGGACCGAAGCACGCGGACACCCATCACCGCGACCTGGCACGACGCCCTCGGCCGGCAGAGTTGGCGCGTGGAAAACTTCGACGACAGCTCCGGCCACTGGCAGACGGTACCCGATGCCGACGCCCCGCCGGACGACCCTGACGACCGACCCACCGACGTCAACCGCATCACCGCCACCACGTACGACCCCAGCGGGCAGATCGCCACGCTCACGGCCGTGAACCCCAGCCACGACGGTGATACAAGTGACAATCAGGCCACGACCTACGTGTACGGGACGACGCTGAGCGATTCGGCGATCGCTTCCGGGGGGCTGCTCCGGGCCGTCATCTACCCCAACTCCGAC
>SLDI01000691.1:0-3619 GCA_007125385.1 Phycisphaeraceae bacterium
CTTCGCTCTACCCACCCTACATCAGCGCCGCCACGCGTGAAGCTCACGGCGTTGGGTGCCACGGCTTGACCGCGAAGCGGCAAGCCGTGCGATCGTCGGCGAACGCACGGCTTGCCCGTTGGGACAAGCCGTGGCACCCGGGCGGGCGAGGCGAAATCAACCGTTCAAACGTCATTAACAGCCGTTAAGCTGCGATCGGTCCGCCATGGATCGCTCCCCGGCATTTCCGGAAGAATCTCTCGCTGAAATGCCGGTTAACATTGCTGGCGGAGGGGGTCGGCGAGAATTCTGCCGGCGAACTTTGCTAAGCTCGGGCGACGTGGGAAATCGACATTGAAAGGAGCAGTCATGCGTCCCGAATCGCTCGCGTTCTTCAAAGAGCTCATGGCCACGACGAGCCCCAGCGGCTTCGAGGCCCCGGGCCAGAAGGTCTGGTGCGAGTACGCCCGGCAGTTCGCCGACGAGGTGCGGACCGACGCGTACGGCAACGCGGTGGCGATCGTCAACGGCCAGGGCGACCCGAAGATCGTCCTTGACGGGCACAGCGACGAGCTGGGGATGATGGTCAAGTACATCGACGACAAGGGGTTTATCTACGTCCAGCGCATCGGCGGGGTGGACCCGGCGCTGGTGCGGGGCAAGCGTGTGGACATCCACGCCAAGGACGGGCCGGTGCGCGGCGTCATCGGGGCCACGGCCATCCACCTGCAGCCGCGCGAGGGTGAGAAGAAGGCGCCCAAGTGGCCGGAGATCTTTCTGGACATCGGCGCTGCGGACGCCGAGGCGGCGAAGCAGCGGGTGTCGGTGGGCGACCCGGTGACGTTCGTCGAGGGCTTCGAGATGATCGGCGAGCACGTGGGCGTGGCGCGGGCGTTCGACAACCGCGTGGGCACCTGGTGCGCGGTCGAGGCGCTGCGCCTGGCGGCGGAGAAGCGGGAGGGGCTCAAGTGCGCGGTGTACGCCTGCTCGAGCGTGATGGAGGAGATCGGCGGGGCGGGCGCGGCCATGAACGCCGCCAACCTCAAGCCCGACGCGGCGATCGTGGTGGACGTGACGCACGCCACCGACACGCCCGGGGTGGACATGAAGGAGCATGGGCAGATCAAGATGGGCCAGGGCCCGACGCTGTCCTTCGGCCGGGAGAACCACCCCGCGGTCAACGAGCTGCTGATCGCGGCCGCGGCGGACGAGGACATACCGATCCAGCGTGAGGCGTTCGGGCTGGCGGGGGGGACCAATGCCCTGTCGTACTACAGCAAGGAGGGGGGCATTCCGAGCGCGGTGGTGGGGCTGCCGAACCGGTACATGCACACGACGGTGGAGATGATCGACCTGCGCGACATGGAGCGCATCGCCGAGCTGCTTTCGGCGGCGGTGGTGCGCGTCACGAGCGGGCAGCGATTCAAGGTGGCGGTGTAGCGCGGCGTGGGCGTGGGGCCGGGGCGGGCGATGTCTCGCGCCATGATCCTTGCGCGGGTGGACCGGTCGGCGTGGCGGCGGCATGGTTGACCGGCGCCAGGCCGGGGGTAGGTTAGGGTACCCCCCGCAGTTTTTCGAGGTCGACATGCCCACCCCAACCCTGACCCTTGACGCCCGCGAGCACAATTTCACGGAGGATGACCAGGCGATCGCCATCACGTCGGTGGTTCTTCGCGGGCGGACGCTCTGGTGCGGGCTGACGGGCGGTCGTCACTGCCTGGTGCCGTTCGATGTCGACACGGGGGGATTCGGTCAGGCGGTGGACATTTTCCCGTGGGCGGACGACACGCCGCAGATGGTTCTGCGCAAGATCCACAACGCGCTGAACCTGCTCGACGACGGGCGGCTGGCGATCGGCGAGGGGATTCTGTTCGGGTGGGACGGGATTCCCTTCGAGATGGGACGGCTGACGGACAACGACCTGATGGCCAAGCGTCGCGCCGCGGCCGGCGCCCCGCCGCTTTCGCCGCAGCGCGTGGCGCCGACGGATCTGGCCAGCTTCGACATGCGCTGGATGGCGGGCGGTCGGCTGCTGACCTACGCCCCGGAGACCGGCGAAAGCGACGTGATCGGCAAGGTTGCCCGGTTCAACTACGTCCAGTCGATGATCGTGAACCCCGTGACGCACCAGGGCTTCGGGCACACGCTGGGGGACTGTCACTTTTTCGTGGCGGATTTCAACGCGCGGAGCGTGGAGGATCACGGCAAGATCTCGAATTTCGCGTTCCACAACCTCTGCATCGCGCCGGACGGGGTGCTCTGGGGGGCGTGGACGGACCGCGACCAGCGTGGCAAACTGCGCGTGCTGCGCTACGACCCGGCGAAGGGGTACCTGGAGCGCCTGCCGCAGGCGTTTCTGGATGATCCGGGGCCGCGCGTGCAGGGCAACGTGGGGATCGACGCCTGGCTGGTGCATTCGAGCGGGGCGATGTACTTTGGCATCGCGGGCACGGGCGTGCTGTACCGTTTCGATCCGGAGACCTTCGCCGTGCAGGAGATCGGGCTCATTGGGGAGGGCGGCCGCGTCACGACGCTGGACGAGGACGATCGCGGGCGCATCATCTACACGGCCGGGTTTCCGCTGATGCACGTGGGGCGGTATGACCCGTCCAGCGGGCGGATCGAGGACTTCGGCCCGGTCAGCGACCGGTACGAGCGGATCTACTTCCACGGCAGCGCGTACGTGGACGACCGGCTCTACCTGGCCGACACGGACAGCGGCATCGCGACGCTGTGGGAGGTGGCCCTGCCGACCTGAGCGAGTCTCAACGGGTGATTCTTCCGAGGGCTTCGGGACAGGTGGGGGGGGCGCGGCGATTGACACGGCGCGGGCACACAGGGCGATCGCTGGTTCCGGGCTTCTGGCGGCTCGGCTCGGCAGGCGGATCGCGCGCTGTGAGGAGCTGGCGAGCGAGGTGACGGCCGCGCTTCAGCGATAAGCTGGGAACGATGGCCAAGGTTGTGCAGAAAGCGCTGGGTTTGCTGACCCTTCTGGCGGAGGAGCCGGATCGGCCGCTGTCGCTGGACGAGGTGATGCAGCGCAGCGGCATCGCCCGGCCGACGTGCGCCCGTCTGCTGGAGGATCTGCGCGCCGCCGGTTATGCCGAGCACGTGCCGAAGCGTCGGGGTTACCGCCTGGGGCCGATGTCGTTTCAGATGAGTCGTCGGACGAATTACCGCCACGGGCTGATCGACGTGGCCGAGCCGATCCTCCGTCGCTGCGCCGACGCGGCCGAGGCGTCCGTCACGCTCTCGACGCTGCATCGGCGCCGGCGCTATGTGCTGCTGCACATCAACGGCAACCCGGGATTCGAGATCAAGACGGACCGGCCGTATTTCGAGGACCTGTACGACACGCCGACGGGGCGGGTGCTGTTGGCGCACACGGCCAGCTCGGAGGTCGATGCCTACATCAAGGCGCACGGCATGCCCCGGCAGCGGTGGAAAGGCATCCGGACGCGGCGGGCGCTGGACCAGGCGCTGGGGGAGGTGCGTCGCCGCGGCCACGATGTGGACAACTACGGCGACAAGATGACGATCGTGGCCTACCCCGTGTGGGATGGTGACCTGGTGGTGGCGGCGATTGGCGCGGCGGTGCCGCTGGGTCAGTTCGTCAAGCCGCGCAGCGAAGTGATTCAGC
>SLDI01000571.1:0-13107 GCA_007125385.1 Phycisphaeraceae bacterium
GAGGCAGAGCACCATGCCCAGCACGAGCAGGGCGATCGTCAGCTCGACGGTGTAGTGGAGCACCGGGCCGAGCAGGGGCGTGTGCACCTCGGTCAGCAGCTCGGTTCGGGCGAGCATGGCGGGCAAGCCGGGCTCGGCGGTGAGCGTGGTGGGGGTGGCGGGGGTGGTGGGGGTCATGTGAAGACTTCCGTCATGAGGCGGTGCTTGAGCTCATCGAGGCTGCGGATGACCGCGTCGCGGTCGCGGGCGTACATGGCGTGGATGTAGAGGACACGCTGGTCGTTGTCGACGTCGCAGGTCAGGGTCCCGGGCGTGAGGCTGATGGCGTTGGCGAGCGTCGTGATCTGCACGTCGGTCAGATCGGGCACGGGGTAGCGGACGATGCGCGGGGTCATCTTGTGCCGGGGCGTGAGCACCTCCCAGGCGACCTGGAGGTTGGCGCGGATCAGGATGCGGATGAAGAACCCGGCGAAGGAGAACAGGCGCAGGAACTTGCCGGCGTAGCTGCGGCCGAGCAGGGCGCGGCTGTAGAGGGCGATGATCAGGAACCCCAGGATGAAGCCGAGCAGGAAGTTCCACTCGTTGACGTAGCCGGTCAGGGCGACGTAGATCACCGCGAGGAAGATGTTGAGGAAGAAGAGCCAGATCATGGGAGATTTCGGATTGCTGATTCTCGATTTTTGGTGGGTTTCGCGAAGCCGCGAGCGGCTTTAGCTGTGGTTATCCGTGTTCATTTGTGTTCATTCGTGGCTATTCTGTTTCCATCACGAGCTCGGGCGCGGTGGGGCCGAGCACGGCGTTGATGTAGGCCGTGGGGTCTTCGAGCTGTTGGCCGGCGGTCTGGGCGACGTCGAAGACGAGCTGGGCGCCGAAGCCCATGAACAGGGCGACGGCGACGAGCAGCGTGGTGCCGATGTAGGCGGGGCGGAGCTGGGCGGGGCTTGGCGTGGTGTGCCCGGGCAGGGGTTGGGCTTCGGGGTTCCAGAAGCCGTAGGACCAGATCTTGAGCATGGACAGGAGCGTGAGGGGGCTGGTGGCCAGGGCGAAGAGGGCGAGCCACCACCAGTCGCTCCAGCCGGCGTGGATGATGACGAGCTTGCCGAAGAAGCCGGACAGCGGCGGCAGGCCGACGAGGCTCATGGCGGCGATGAAGAAGAGGATGGCGAGGTAGGGGGTTTTTCGCAGCAGGCCGCCGAGGTGGTCGAGGTGGTCGGTGCCGCGGTGTTTTTCCATGAGGCCGCAGCAGAGGAAGAGGCTGGACTTGACGACCATGTTATGGACGACGAACAGCGCGCAGCCGGCCAGCGCGTAGCCGGACATCACGACGATGGCGAAGATCATGTAGCCGATCTGGCTGATGATGTGGATGGAGAGGATGCGTCGGATGCCGGACTGGGAGACGGCGCCGAGCACGGCGTAGAACATGGTGAAGGCGGCGCTGACGGCCAGCAGCCAGATGGTCCAGCTTGCGAAGCCGTCGCCGGCGGCGAAGGCGAGGGGGAAGATGCGCATGATGCAGTAGACGCCGATCTTGGTCAGCAGTCCGGAGAAGAGCGCGGCGACGGAGATGGGGCAGGTGTAGTAGGTGTCGGGCAGCCAGAACCAGAGGGGGAAGAACGCGCCCTTGGCGCCGAAGACGAAGAGCAGGACGACGCCGAGGGCGGTGAAGCCGGTGGGCATGGGGTCGCCGCTGGCCTGGATTTCGTGGACGATGCGGGAGATGTCGGCGATGTTAAGCGTGCCGAACAGGCCGTAGGTCATGCCCGCGGCCATGACGAAGACGGTGGAGGCGAGGAGGTTGAGGACGACGTACTTGTAGGCCTGGGCCATCTGGATGCGCGTCGCGCCGATGCAGATGAGCGCGTAGGAGGCCATCAGGGCGATTTCGAAGGCGACAAAGAGGTTGAACAGGTCGCCGGTGAGGAAGCACATGTTGCCGCCGAAGACGAGCATCTGGAAGAGGGGGTGGAAGTAGCGTCGCTCGACGTCGGGGGTGAGGGTGGAGAAGGCGTGGATGTAGGCGCCCAGGGCGACGACGCCGGCCACCGTGATCAGCAAGCCCGAAAGGTTGTCGAAGATCAGGTTGATGGCGTAGGCGGTGGGCCAGCCGCTGAGGTTGTTGACGAGGATGGCTTCGGGCTGGATGGCCAGGAGCAGCGTCAGGGCCAGGGCCAGGTTGGCGAGGAGGCTGGCCAGGCCCAGGCCGCGGGCCAGCATCGGCCGGCGCGTCAGCGGGATGCACAGCAGCGCGGCGACGAGAGGGATCGCACAGAGCAGGACGACGAGGTTGTTGAGCGGCTCGGGCATGGATTATTGGTGGCGAGGTACGAAGGCACGAAGGCGCGAAGGCAGGAAGCAGAAGGAGGCGGTGTTGCTCATCGCGGGATCGAGAGAACCGCGAACAAGCGAAGAGCGCGAAGGGCGTGCGATTGGCTGTGTTTCTCGAATGGTCGTCATCGGCTTGGCTCCGGGCCCTTTGTCTTCGCGTACTTCGCTCGCTTCGCTTCTTCGCGGTTAACCGGATGTTCCCTGGGTCTGCGTCTCGGCCAGGCTTGCCTCGTCAGGCTCGGGGAAGGGGCTCTGGCGTTCGTTCTTGGCCAGCTCCTCGGTATCGATCGTCTGTGTCGTGCGTCCGGTGACGACGATCAGGGACAGCAGGAAGCCCATGACGCCGAAGCCGATGACGATGGCGGTGAGGATGAGGGCCTGGGGCAGGGGGTCGGCGGTGGTGGCCAGGGCGTCGGGCTCGACCTCGCCGGCGGCGACGACGGGCGGGGCCTTGATGCCCTCGGCCGTGATCGGCGAGCCGGACATGGCGATGATGCAGAGGTTGGCGGCATGGGCGAGCAGGAACAGGCCCATGGCGATGCCCTTGAGCTCGCGGCCGAGGATCATGTAGACGCCGGTGCCGAAGATGATGGCCACGCAAAGCGCGACGATGAGTGTCATGACGCTTCGAGCTCCTCGGAGAGGCGCAGGATCATGCCGATGGCGGCGCCGATGACCACGAGCAGGACGCCGGCGTCGAACGCCAGCGCCGAGGCCAGGTGCACGCGTTCGCCGCCGGGCAGGGGCATGTAGTCGTGCCAGGTGCTGAGGAAGGGCCAGCCCAGGAGCATCGGCGCCAGGCCGGTGACGACGGCGATGAGCATGCCGATCATGACGATGGTGCGCGGGTGGGTGGGGATGAGGCGCTCGAAGGCCTCGGCGCCGGCGCTGATGCGGTAGATGACGAGGCTGACGGCGGCGATGAGTCCGCCGATGAACCCGCCGCCGGGCTCGTCGTGGCCCTTGAGAGCCATGAACAGGGCGAAGAGCAGTCCCAGCGGGACGATGAGCTTGATCGCGGTGTGGAGGATGAGCGAGTTCATGCGGTCAAAGCCTTGTTGCGGCGTCGCGAGGGCATGAGCGACCAGACGCCGAGGGCGGCGAGGGCGAGGACGACGATTTCGCCGAGGGTGTCGAAGGCGCGGAAGTCGACGAGGATGACGTTGACGACGTTGCCCCCGCCGCCGCTGCGGCCGTCAGTCAGCTCGCTGCCGTGGTGGGCGTGCTGGAGGAAGAACTCGCCCAGGCGGGGGTACTCGGCGAGCAGGGGCAGGCCGGCCTCGCCGGCGGCGGCGACGAGGGTAAGCCAGCCCAAGGCCGCGCCCATGGCGACGCTGATGGCGATGCGCCACGGGCGTCCGCCGACCGCGGGCACCGGGGTCTCGGGCAGCAGCCGGAGCACGAGCACGAAGAGGATGACGCTGATGATCTCGAACATGAGCTGCGTCAGCGCCAGGTCCGGGGCCTCGTAGACCAGGTAGAGCCCGACGACGGTGAAGCCGCACGCCCCCAGCAGCAGAACGCGCACGACGCGCGAGGCGACCAGGGGGATGGCCACGGCGGAGGCGGCGGCGATGATGCCCAGGGCCACGCCCGGCCAGAACTCCAGCAGCCGCGGCAACTCCGCGCGCAGGGGCTCGATCTTCTCCGGCTCGACGACGACGGTGCCCGCGAACGCCACCAGGAACGCCAGCAGGACCATCACGACGTAATGGCGCAGGTGGCCGGTCTGGACGGTTCGGAAGGCCCGGCCGCCGCCGACGACGGCGGCGTGGTAGATGGCGGGGTAGATGCGGTCGTGCAGGTCGACGATCGCGCCGCGCATGGCGGGGCTCAGGCCGATGGCGAGGCCGAGGATGACGGCGAGGGCGGACATGAGCAGCGGCACGCCAAGGGCGAGCTGCCAGAGGGCGGGGACCCCGGCGTAGAAGTAGTTGACGTTGGCTTCGAGCGGGCCGATGAGCTGGTTCCACAGCGGCGTGTAGAGCCCGCCGATGAACTGGGGCAGGACCAGGACGAGCGCGGGCAGCCAGAGCATGGCGTGCCAGAAGCCGGTCTCGTGATGGTGATGCTCGCCGTCGTGGCCGGAGGCGTCATGCTCGCCGGGCTCGGCGCCCTGGTCGTGGTAGGGGGTGGGCCCGTGGGGCGGGTGGTCGGGCATGTGGGTGTCGGCGGCGTGCTCGCTGCCGCGGGCCTCGACCTCGGGACGCAGGCCGGGCCCCAGGCCCAGCAGCGTCGTGGCCAGGCGCACGAAGATGGCCATGTTCAGCGCGGCGGTGAGCACCGCCATCGCCATGACGATCCAGAAGACGGGGTGGACGTGGGTGGCGGCGTGATGGATGGCGTAGAGGAAGAGCTCCTTGGCCTGGAAGCTGATGGAGCCGGGCAGGGCGGCGAGCGCGTAGCCGGCCATGATCATGACGATGACCATGGCTTTGTGGTGGCGCACGGCGCCGAAGAGCTCGGGAAGCTGCCGCGAGGCGACGTGCCCCAGGGCGCCGGCGAGGATGAACAGCGGGGCCTTGTAGAAGGCGTGGTTGGCGATCTGGGAGACGTCGAAGTCGATGGCGCGCAGCGTCTGGCCCTCGTAGGGGAAGGGCAGCGAGCCCAGGCCGTACATGCACATCAGCAGCCCGAGCTGGCTGACGGTGGTGTAGGCGAAGATGCGTTTGAGGTCGTGCTGGTTCAGCGCGACGTAGGCGCCCAGGAGCATGGTCACCGCCCCCAGGGGGATGATGACCCAGGGCCACAGGGCCATCGCGGCGAAGACGGGGTACATGCGGCCGACGAGGAAGACGCCGGCCTTGACCATGGTGGCCGAGTGCAGGAACGCCGAGACGGGCGTCGGCGCGGCCATCGCCCCGGGCAGCCAGTAGTGGAAGGGCCACTGGGCGCTTTTGGTGGCCGCGCCGAAGAAGATGAGCACGAACGCCCACATGACGGGGTTGTGAAGGTCGAGGGCCCAGTTCATCTCGGGGCGCTCGGCGAGCAGGGTGCTCCAGCGCCAGACGTCGGTGTGCAGGCCCAGCAGCAGCACCCCGCCGAGCATGACCAGCCCGCCCAGGCCGGTGGTGAAGAACGCCTGCATGGCGAGCTTGACGGCTTTTTTGTCGTAGCGGTCCCAGCCGATGAGCAGGAACGAGGAGATGGAGGTCATCTCCCAGAAGAGGAGGGTCAGCAGGATGTGGTCGGCCAGGACGATGCCGAGCATCGCGGTGGTGAAGAAGCCGAGCGTGGGGTAGAAGCGGTAGAGGTCATCCGGCTCGGGGCCGAAGTAGGCGCGGGCGTAGAGGTTGATCAGCAGGCCGACGCCGGCGACGAGCAGGGCGAAGAATAGGCCCAGGCCGTCGGCGAGGAAGGAGACTTCGAGGTTGAACGCGGGCCACCAGGGCAGCGAGGCGGTGCCTTCGGTGGTGGCGGTCGCGGTGGCGGCGAAGGTGGAGACGGGCTCGATGCCGTGGTTGGCGATGTGCGTGCCGACCAGCGCCAGGGCGAGGGCGGGGCCGGCGGTGGCGATGGCGGTGCGCAGGGCGATGGCGCGTCGTGGCAGCACGAGCGTCAGGACGCCGGCGACCAGCGGGGCGAGCACAGCGAGGCCGAGCAGGGCGAGACCGTCCATGAGCCAGGGCGGGTGTGGAATCGGGGTCAGTGGATGCCAGTGCGTCGACGAGCCGGCGGGTCAGCAACCGCGCTTGCACCCGCGTCGGCCGGGCACAGACCGGACTCTCGGGCCTTATCGGCGTTTTGGGAGCCCGTCCGCCAGCGGTTACCCTACGCCCCATGGAGCAGCAGAACCTCTGGGCGCCGTGGCGGATCGGCTACATCAAGGGGCTGATGGACGCCGAGGCCGGGGGCAAGGGCGGCGGGTGCTTCCTGTGCCAGGTGGGGGGGGCGGAGCTCGACGAGGCGGCGCGGCGCCAGCAGCTGGTGCTGCTGCGCGACGGGCGCGGGGTGCTGATGCTCAACCGCTACCCCTACACCAACGGCCACCTGCTCGCCGCCCCGGCCGCGCACGTGCCGGAACTGAGCGACATGAGCGCCGAGCAGCGGGCCGGGCTGATCGACCTGTGCGAGCTGGCGACGCGGCTGCTGCGTGCGGCGATGAACCCGCAGGGGGTGAACCTGGGGATGAACATTGGACGCTGCGCCGGCGCCGGCCTGCCGGGCCACGCGCACATGCACATCGTGCCGCGGTGGAGCGGGGACGTGAACTTCATGGACGTCGTCGGCCATGTGCGCGTGATCCCCGAGGCCCTGGAGTCGACCTACGACGCGCTGGCGGCGGCGCTGGCGAGCGAGGCGTGAGCGCCCCGCGTGGGCCGGAGGCGGCCCGCCCGCTTGCGAACGGCCTTCACGCCGCGGCCGCGGCCTCGCGGATCGTCGGCAGGGCGCGCCACTGGTGGGCGATGTCGCGCATGAGCAGGGCGCAGTCGAAGCTCGCCGAGCCCGGTGGGAACAGCGCGTTGTCCTCGAAGTAGCTCGAGCGGACGTGCTCGACCTCCAGCGCGTGCACGGCCCACCCGGTGCAGCACAGCTCGATGCCCTCGTGGCAGCCGGGGCGTGTCGTGGGCGAGTAGCCGCACGCCCCGCGCTCGAAGAAGGCCGAGGCCTCATCCCGGGACGCGAACACGCTGGCGTCGGGCCAGGCGTCGCTCGGCCGGGCGGCGACTTCCAGGTGCGCGCTGCCGTCGCCGCTGCGCATGGACACGCGAAGGTGATGCTCGGATTCGTCGACGTCGAAGCGGGCGCGATGGTGTCGGCCGGGGAACAGCCTGCCGCCGGCGAGGCGGTTGATCCAGTGATCCGTGTCGCGGCGCGGGATGTAGACGCCCTGGCGCTCAACGCCGCCGTCATCCCAACTCACCGCGATGCGGTGGGCCGCGTTCTCCGAGCGGATGCCGCACCGCCCTGGCCAGAGGCGGGGTCGGATGCCCTTGAGGCGGATGAGGCATATCCCGCCGATCGCCCAGCCGCGCACCACCTGCGGGCGGAAGGGGGCCGGCAGCAGGCGCGAGATGACCTGCGGATCCACGCGGTAGTTCACGAGGATCCGCCGGTCGATCACGCCATGAATCGCGGGCAGCTTCATCGGGCTTCAACCCTCGATCAGGTGCCACGGCTTGTCCGCGAAGCGGCAGGCTGTGCGGACGTGCCCTGGCGTGCGCCAAGGCCACGCCCCCGCCACCCGGCGGCGCATCAGTTCGACGCGTAGTGCACCGCGCAGCCGTAGGCGTCGGTGTACTGGATGGGCGGGTCGCTGCCTTCGAGCACGGCGTTCATGACCATCTCGACGTAGTTGTCCGCCGTCTCGATCGCGTCGGAGCGGGCGCTGGAGTCGCTGTCGATGGCGCCCATGTAGACCAGCTCACCGTCGGGGTCGATGATGTACATCTGCGGCGTGTTGGTGGCGCGGTACCGCCGACCGACGGTGCCGTCCTCGTCGATGAGCACGGCCGTGGGGGCGGCGTCCTTCTCGGCGGTCAGCTCGTTCCAGCGCTCGGGCGACTCGTGGCCCTGCTTGCCCGGGCCGGAGCTGGCGATCGACAGCCACGCCACGCCCTGCTCGGCATAAGTACGCTGAAGCTCCTGCATCTTGCCCGGGCGGTAGAACTTGACCACGAAGGGGCAGTCGTGGTTGATCCACTCGAGGATCACCCACTGGCCACGGAAGTCGGAGAGGCTGTAGGCCTCGCCGTCGCTGCCGGTGAGCGTGAACTCGGGCGCCGGCAGGCCGGGCTCGGCGTGCTCGGGCGCCTGGGCGGCGCCGTTGGCGTCCGTGTCAGCGTCATGCTCATGATCGTGGTCATGATCGTGATCGTGATCGTGATCCTCCTCCGTCGCCGGCGGGGCGGGGTCCGGGGCCGGGGTCTCGGCCTCGCCACAGGCGGGCAGCGCCAGGGCCAGCAGCAGCAGCGACAGGATGGCGGGCAACGACAGCGGGCGAAGCAGCGTGGTCACGGTGGGGTCCTCCGTTGGGCAGCGATGAACCGGGGCTTAAGGAACGTGTCGGTGTTCGCGGCTGATCCCGCGCTTGGCTCGCGGACTCGCTCAGAACGGGCGTTCACCGTGCCAAGCATCATACACAGCGTCAGGGGGCGGCGTCGGCCAGGCGGGCGGTGATTTCCGCGCCCCAGGCGATGGCGTCACGGACCTGGGCGCGGGTGATGAATTCGCCCAACACGATCGGCTCGGCGTCCGCGTCGGCCGGGTAAAGCACGTAAAACGGCACGCTGCGCCGGTCGAAACGCGCCAGCGCCTGCGTGATGTGCTCGTCCTGGTTGGTCCAGTCGGCCTTGACCAGGGCGACGTTGTGCTCGGCGAACGCCTCACGCACCGACGCGCTGGCGAGCACCGTGCGCTCGAACCACTGGCAGGTCAGGCACCAGTCGGCGGTGAAGTCGACGAAGACCATGCGGCCGTCGTCGCGCAGCTCGGCGACGCGCTCGTCGCTGAACGGCTGCCAGTCGAGCGCCTCGGCCGTGCCCGCCGCCAGGGCGGCATCGTGGCGGACGGCGCCCACGGGCAGGGCGATCGCCACCGCCAGCAGCGCCACGGCCGCGCCCTGGGCGAGGCGTTTGCGCACGCCGGCAGCGCTTGCGGCGCCCCATCGGCCGTAGAGCCAGCCGCCCAGACCGAGCGCCAGCAGGGCGATCATGAGCACGAGGGTGGCCTCGGAGCCGGCGAGCTGGTTGCCGAAGAGCCAGACCAGCCAAGCCGCCACCGCGAACATCGGAAACGCCAGCAGTTGCTTGAAGCTCTCCATCCACGGCCCGGGCCGCGGCAGCACGCGGGTCAGCGCGGGGAACCAGGCGAGCACGACGTAGGGGATGGCCATGCCCAGGCCCAGCGCCGAGAGCACCAGCATGATGATCGCCGGCGACTGGCTCAGGGCGAAGCCCACGGCCGCGCCCATGAAGGGGGCGGTGCAGGGCGTCGCCAGCAGCGTCGCCAGCACACCCGTGCCCAGCGACCCGGCATATCCCGTCGACCCGACATGCTCCTGCGCCCGCCCGGCCGCGTTCATCAGACCAATCCCGATGTCGAAGACGCCGGCCAGATTCAGCCCCACGGCGAAGATCAGCAGCGCCATCAAGGCGACGAAGACGGGGTTCTGAAGCTGGTACCCCCAGCCGGCGTCGCCGCCGGCGGCCTGGAGGGCAACGAGGATGGCGGCGAGAACCCAGAACGAGAGCATGACGCCCAGGGCGTAGACCAGCCCGTGAGCGCGGGCGCGCCAGCGGCTGCCGTGGCTGTGCTGGACGAAGCCGAGCACCTTCAGCGACAGCACGGGGAAGACGCAGGGCATGAGGTTGAGGATCATCCCGCCGATGAAGGCGCCGAGCAGCGCGGCGGCGAGGCCGATCGGGGGCGGCGCCGAGGCGGTGGCGGCGGCGCTGGTGGCGGGGGCGCCGTCGGGCGGAGTGCTGGCCAGGGGCACGTCGATCGCCCAGGCGTGCGGGAAACCCGGCTGATCGACGCGCAGCACGCCGCGGATCCGCTCGGGCAGCTCGCTGGCGGGCAGGTTCTGCCGGGCCAGCGGCAGGGCGAGGGTGTGGGCGTCGCCGTCGCTGACGAGGTGCTGCTCGCTGGCGTAGTCCATGTAGCCGCTGTCGGCGGGGTAGAAGTAGACTTCGCCAGG
This sequence comes from Phycisphaeraceae bacterium, assembly GCA_007125385.1. Classification (GTDB taxonomy): domain Bacteria; phylum Planctomycetota; class Phycisphaerae; order Phycisphaerales; family Phycisphaeraceae; genus SKPT01. The sequence continues at coordinate 9,968 of SLDI01000571.1, forward strand.
CGTGGCGTCGGTGGGGAGGGAGAAGTGGAGGTACGGCCGATTGCCGTCGCGGAAGGCGGCGACCTCGCCGGCGGGGTCGGTGGGCAGCTCGTCGCGGGCGTGGGCGAGCAGTTCGGCGAAGTCGGGGTGGGGCGTGGGTTCGCTGCCGGGCTCGGCCACGGGCAGGTCGATGGCCAGGTGGGCGGAGCCGGGGATGCAGATCTCTTCGCAGGTCAGCCAGTCGGCGCGGGCGGCGAGGCGGACCGTGTCGCCCGGCACGTTTTCGGGCACGGTGATGTCCACGAGCAGCACGACCTGGCGCTCGTAGCCGTAGTTCACGACGCCGAAGTAGTGGTAGCGGTCGGGGTAGGGCCAGGCGATCTCGCCCGCTTCGAAGCCCTCGGGCAGGTCCCAGGCGAGCGTCGCGGCCGCGCCGGAGCCGCCGGGGTTGCGCCAGTAGGTGTGCCAGCCGTCGTCGGGCCGCATGCGCAGGCCGAGGGTGATGGTCTGGCCGGGGACGACGGCGGCGTGCTCGGCGACGAGCTGGACCTCGGTCTGGGCGTCGTGGACGGGGCCGAGGGTGTAGTCGTCGGCGTCGTTGGCGGTGGTGGTGGCGGTGGTGGTGCTGGCGAATAGTGCCGCTGCGAGGCACAGGAGCAGGCGGGCGAGAATGGGGTGGGTTGTGCGCATGGGGGGCGGGCTCTCCATGGTATCGGGACGAGATCGGGACGTCGATGGTTCGGATGCGGTTTCGCGAAGCCGCAAGCGGCTGATGGTTGTCAGGACGTGGTGGGGGGGGAAATCCCGCCCTTCGCTCGCGGAGTCGCTCAGGACGGGCGTTAACACCGCGGATTTTCTTCTCGGTGCCCTCTGTGCCTCTGTGGTGATCCCCCGGGGGGTGGAGGGCGTGGCGGGCGCGTGGCGGGCGCGTGGCGGGGGGGTTATGCTGTGCCGCCATGGCCGAGCCGAAGCGCATTACGGAGCAGGACGTGCGGCACGTCGCGAAGCTGGCGCGGCTGCGCCTGACGGATGAGCAGATCCAGCAGTTCACCGCGCAGCTCGGCGACGTGCTGGAGTACATCGGCAAGCTCGGGGAGCTGGACCTCGACGGCGTCGAGCCCATGGCCCACGCGCTGGACCTGAGCAACGTGCTGCGCGAGGACGCGGAGAAGCAGGGCCTGAGCGTCGAGGCGGCGCTCGCCAACGCGCCGGCCCAATCGCCGCCGTTCTTCAAGGTGCCCAAGGTGATGGGCGAGGAGTCGGGGGCGTGAGGGGCGGAATACAGAATTCAGAATTCAGAACGCAGAATGCAGAATGCGGAACCGGGAGCAGCGGGTGGGCGGGGGGTGCCACTGACAAGCGGAGTCCGCGGAGCTTGTCAGTGAGGTGGGGCGATGCGGTGCCGTTGTGGCATTCGACATTGACAAGGCCACGGACGGCCTTGTCAGTGGCACCCGACGCTCCGCATCCCTTCGCTTCTTCGCCCTCTTCGCCGCTTCGCGGTTTTTCGTTGTCCGAGTTGAGTGACTGAATCGATGACGGCAGTGGATGTGACGCAGGTGAGTCTGGTGGAGATCCGGGATGCGATCGCCCGCGGGGAGGCGTCGGCCGAGGCGGTGACGCAGACGTACCTGGAGCGGATCGAGCGGCTCAACGGCCGGCTGAACGTCTACCACGAGGTGTATGCCGAGCGGGCGCTGGAGCGGGCGCGGGCGGTGGATGCCGGGGCGGTGAAGGGGGCGCTGGCGGGGGTGCCGGTGGCGATCAAGGATCTGCTGGCGACGGAGTATGGTCAGACGACGTGCTCGTCGCGGATGCTGGCGGGGTTCCGGGCGCCGTACACCGCCACGGTCGTTCGCAAGCTGGAGCAGGCCGGGGCGGTGGTGCTGGGCAAGACGAACATGGACGAGTTCGCGATGGGCTCCTCGTGCGAGCATTGCGCGGCCGGGCAGGTGCTCAACCCGTGGGATGAGCAGGCGGTGCCGGGCGGCTCATCGGGGGGGGCGGCGGCGGCGATGGCGGCGGACCTGTGCGCCGGGAGCGTGGGCAGCGACACGGGCGGGTCGATCCGCCAGCCGGCGGCGCTGTGCGGCGTGGTGGGGCTGAAGCCGACGTATGGCCGGGTGTCGCGCTGGGGGCTGGTGGCGTTCGCGTCGAGCCTGGATCAGCTCGGGCCGATCACGCACACGGTGGGCGACGCGGCGCTGATGCTCAAGGTGATGGCCGGCCACGACGAGCTGGACTCGACGAGCGCGGCCGTGGCGCTGGAGGATGACGTGGAGAACGTGGACGCTTCGCCGGGCGAGCGATTGCGCATCGGGGTGGCGAAGCAGTATGTGTCGGACGCCAACGATGCGTCGGTGAACGAGGCGACGCAGCGGGCGATCGCCGTGTACGAGGCGGCCGGCGCGGAGGTGGTGGAGGTGGATCTGCCGCACACGGAGTACGGGATCCCGACGTACTACATCGTGGCGACGGCGGAGGCGAGCTCGAACCTGGCGCGGTACGACGGGGTGCACTACGGGCATCGGGCCAAGCAGGTGGACGACCTTTTTGATCTCTACGCGCGGTCGCGCAGCGAGGGGTTCGGCGACGAGGTCAAGCGGCGGATCATGCTGGGGACATACGCGCTTTCGAGCGGGTACTACGACGCGTACTACGTGCGGGCGCTGAAGGTGCGGCGGCTGATCAAGCAGGACTTCGACGCGGCGTTCGAGAAGTGCGATGCGATCCTTGCGCCGACGACGCAGGGGCCGGCGTTCGCGATCGGGGGGAAGATTGATGATCCGCTGGCGATGTATCTGAATGATATTTATACGGTGGGGGCGAACCTGGCGGGCTTGCCGGCGTTGAGCCTGCCGGCCGGGCTGGCGGGGCAGGGCAACGGTGGTGGTGGTGGGGGGTTGCCGGTGGGGGTGCAGTTGATCGGCCCGGCGTTCGCCGAGGCGCGGCTGCTGCGGGCGGCGCGGGTGTTCGAGGCGGCGACGGGGCACCACCGCGTGCGGCCGGCGCTGGCCTGAGCGGATGTGGAAAAAAAATTCCCCGCGGGTCCGTTGTTATCCCGGGCCGGGGGTTGACTTTGCGCAAGCTCTGGGAAATCAAGGGCATGCGGTTGCCCCGGGACTGGATTCGGCGGTGGGGGACTGTTAAAATGGCTAAGC
>SLDI01000404.1:0-3616 GCA_007125385.1 Phycisphaeraceae bacterium
AAATCCCACCCTTCGCTTCGCTCAGGACGGGCGTTATCAAGCGCGCCTGACACGCCCGCACCCTCAAGCAAGGGGGCGGTTGTTCAAGGCTCCGAGCCAGGCCTTGCTTCGGGCCTCCTTCGTGTCCTTCGCGCCTTCGTGGCTTTCCCCGCGCCGCCGCTCCGGGACCACCGGTCCCGGCTTTATATCGGTTCGTCAATCGCGCCACGACCAGCGCAAGTACAGCGCGTTGCTCACCACGCTGACGGAGCTCAGCGCCATCGCCGCGGCCGCGAGCATCGGGTTCAGCAGCCCCGCGACCGCCACGGGGATCAGCGCCAGGTTGTAGATGAACGCCCAGAACAGCCCGAAGTAGATCCGCCACATCGTCGCCCGGCTCAGGCGGATCGCCCGCGCCAGGTTCGACAAGTCATTGCCCACGAGCACCACGTGCCCGGCATCCATGGCGATGTCCGTGCCGCCGCCCAGGGCGATGCCCAGGTCCGCGCTGGCCAGCGCCGGGGCGTCGTTGATCCCGTCGCCGACCATCGCCACGACGCGGCCGGCGCGCTGAAGCTCGGCCACCTTCGCCTGCTTGTCGGTCGGCAGCACCTCGGCGAGCGTCTCGTCCACGCCCAGCTCGGCGCCGATCGCCTCGGCGGTCGTGCGGTTGTCGCCGGTGAGCAGAATCGTGCGCAGGCCCAGGGCCTTGAGCGCCGCGACCGCCTGGCCGGCATCCGGCCGGGGCCGGTCCGCGAGCGCGATCAGCCCCATCACCTGGCCATCGACGGCCACCGCCACGACGGTGCGCGCCGCGGCCTCGAGCTCGCCGGCCCGGGCCTCGACATCGCCCGCCACCTCCACGCCGCGATCGCGCAACGTCGCGAGCCGCCCGACCACCACGCTCTGCTGCGCCACCGTCGCCGCGACGCCCCCGCCGGTGATCGACTCGAAGCCTTCCACGCCCGCGTCGGACTCGTCGACCAGCCCGCGTTCGCGTCCATGCTCGACGATCGCCCGCGCCAGCGGATGCTCGCTCATCGCCTCCGCCGCCGACGCCAGGCGCAGCAGCGTGTCGTCGTCGAAGCCGCCCACCGCCACGACATCGGTGACCTCGGGCTTGCCCTGCGTCAGCGTGCCGGTCTTGTCGAGGACGATGTCGGTGAGCCGGCCCGCGCGCTCCAGCGCGAGCGCTTCCTTGATGAGGATGCCCCGCCGCGCCCCGAGCCCGGTGCCGACCATGATGGCCGTGGGCGTCGCCAGCCCCAGGGCGCAGGGGCAGGCGACGATCAGCACCGCCACCAGGGCCATCATGCCGTACAGCCACGCCCCGGCCCCGAGCCCCCAGCCGAGCAGCGCGGCGACGGCGATGACGATCACCACGGGCACGAACACGCCCGCGACCTTGTCCACCAGCCGCTGGATGCCCGCCTTGGATGCCTGCGCCCGCTTGACCAGCTCGACCACCTGCGACAGCAGCATCGCCTTGCCCGTGGCCGTGGCCCGGTAGCGCACGGCCCCGGCCTGGTTGACCGTGCCCGCGAAGACGCGATCGCCCGGGCCCAGCTCGGCGGGCACCGACTCGCCAGTGACCATTGACTGGTCCACGCTCGTGTGCCCGTCGATGATCTGGCCGTCGACCGCGATGCGCCCGCCCGGGCGCACGAGCAGCTCATCGCCGACGCGCACCTGGTCGACGGGCAGCGTCAGCTCGCGGCCGTCGCGGACGACGCTGGCCTCGTCGGGCTGAAGCTGCATCAGCTCGCGGATCGCCGACGCCGCCGAGCCGCGGGCGCGCGTCTCCAGCCAGCGGCCGAGGCCGATGAACACGAGGATGACGGCCGCGGTCTCGAAGTAGACCGCCGGGTCGCCGGTGACCGTCGCCACCGCGCTGTAGACGAACGCCACGCTCGTGCCCAGCGCCACGAGCGTGTCCATCTCCGCCCGGCCGTGCTTCAGCGCCCGCCAGGCGCCGCGGTAGAAGGGCCAGCCCAGGCCGATCTGCACCGGCGTCGCCAGCACGAGCTGCACCCAGGCCGACCAGTGCGTGTGCCAGCCCATGCCCAGGACCATCACGGCCGCGGCCAGGACGCCGAAGACGATCAGGCGATAGCGCCACGCCCGCGACTCACCGATGGCGCGGGAGCCGGCGCGGGCCTCGGCGGCCAGGGCGTCGACGTCGCGCTCTGTCTCGGCGTCGTAGCCGGCTTCGCGCACGGCCGCGACGAGCGCGTCATCGTCCCCGCCGGGGTCGCGCTCGATCGTGGCGGTATGCGTGGCCAGGTTCACCGTCGCCGCGCGCACGCCGGGGACCTCGGCCAGCTTGCGCTCCACCGCCGCGACGCACGAAGCGCAGTGCATGCCCTCGATGCGCAGCGTGGTCTGCTCGGCCGCACCACTTGGGTCGTCCTCGTCGTCGTCGGGCTCGGCCTCGTAGCCGGCGTCGCGCACGGCGGCGGCCAGGGCGTCGGCGGTGGTGGCGCTGGTGGCGCTGGCGGGGGCGGTGGCGGGGGCGTGGTCGATGGTGGCGTCCTCGGTTGCCAGGTTAACCGACACCTGATGCACACCGGGCACCGCCGCAAGGGCCTTCTCCACGTGCGCGACGCAGCCGGCGCAGCGCATCCCCTTGACACGCAGGCGGGTGGTACGGGTGGCGGGATTGTTCATGGCGGTCACCGTGTCAGCTTGTAAATGATGTCCATCAGCTCGTCGAGCTTGGGCTGGTCGTCGCCGTGGCGCACGGCGTCGCGGACGCAGGTGTTCAGGTGGTTCTCGACCACGAGCTTGCCCACGCCGCGCAGGGCCTCGTGCACGGCCGAGATCTGCGTGAGCACGTCGACGCAGTACTTGTCCTGGCGGATCATCCGCTCGACGCCCTCAAGCTGGCCGCGGGCGATGGCCAGGCGTCGCAGGGCCTTGTCGCGTACCTCATCGTTCATGGCGGGTCCTCATACCCATACCCGGTGGGGGTAGGGTAGCTGGGGGGAGCGATCGAGACAAGCATGAAGGCTCGGGATGCCGCCGCCTGGCCCGGGGGGGCAAGCCGTGGCACCGCGGCGGAGGGCGGGCTTGCCGCTTCGCGAGCGCGCCCGGCGGCTCACGCAAGGCCAGATATGGACCTGCGTTACCACCCCCGCCCCGCGGCCGTGGCACCGCGGGGTCGGCGGCTCTACCATCATGCCATGGCTGATGACCTGGACACGACCCTGCCGCCGACCGAGGATGACGCGGCCGAGCGAGCGCCTTCCTGGGCGGCGCTGACCATCGCCCGCGTCGCTCTGCGCTTCAGCCGCTACCCGGCACGCGGGTTGATCGGCGGGCCGATGCGCCAGCGCCTGGCTGAGGCGGGGGGCTACGGCTTCACGGTGCGCACGGCCGACGGCGTCGACCTCGCCGCCTGGTACGCCCCCGCCACCACCAGCGCCACCAGCGCCTCGGACACCCCCTCCCCCCGGGAGGGGGCAGGGGGAGGGGATGCCCCCGCGGCCGGGGAGCCCGACACCCCCACCGACGCCGCCGCCCGGCCCCTGCCGGTCGTGCTGGCCCACGGCTGGCTGGAGGTCAAGGAGTTTCACCTCAACCACATCCGCGAGCTGAACCGCCTCGGCCACGACGTGATCGCCTTCGACCACCGCGC
>SLDI01000674.1:0-3615 GCA_007125385.1 Phycisphaeraceae bacterium
CCGCCCTGCGCCGGCCAGCCCCCGCCGCGCTGCGCCACCGCGAAGTTGTCGATCCCGACCTGGACCATGCCGTAGACCAGCGGCGCCTTCTGCTGGTCGCTGAAGTCGCCGAGCATCATCAGGCCGCCGATGCCCACCGCGCGCCCGACCTCCCGGCCGTAGCCCGGCATGTTCTCAACGGCGTGGATGTCCCGGCTCGTCCAGCCGCGCACGTGATCGATCCACGGCCGGGCGAACCACCGCGCCACCTCCTCGATCGCCGGCGCGTTGCCCGGCAGCTCCAGCCGCAGAAGCTTGTCCCACTGGATCTCACTCGCCCGGTGCAGCCGATCCTTCTCCAGGTCCGCGTACCCCAGCCGGAACGTGTCCGCCGGCACCGGCTCGGCCAGCACCGTCAGCACCGCCATCGCCCGGCTGGGCGAACGCGCCGGCGAGTCGCGGTGCGGCCCGTGGAAGATCTCGTTGTGCGTCCGCTCCTCCAGACTGATCGACGACACCAGCGAATCGCCCGGTTGCATCGCCAGCGGAAATCGCGCCGCCCGGTCCAGATGCGCCTGCGTCACGTTCACGTAGCGGCCGTCGTACGCCGTCACGTTGTTCACCGGCGGGTTGAGCATCGATCCGTGACGGAAATCATCGCCGCTGCCCGTCTTGCCCGGCGACACCGACGCCACCGTCACCGGCCCGACCACGTAGTAGTCGCCCGTGACGAACCGCCCCACGGGCACCGGCTCCTCGAACGTCCATGTAATCCCATATTGCGAGACCGACTCGCGCTGCTCCAACTCGTCCACCGACGGCGCCGCCGGCGCGTTGGCGGGCGTGTAGACCACGGCCTCATCCTGCGCAAACACCGCTGTGGACAGGCTCAACGAGGCGACAACAGCAACCAGTGAGTGATACCGCATGACAGGACTCCTTGTCGGGTTCACACGCATTGTACCCGTCATGCGCCGGCGCCAAGTCGGCGTCCACCAGCGCGAGCCGCCGCGCGTTTGCCCGCCAAGCCCGCCGCACGTACGCTCGCCGTTTTCTGGAGCCCGCCACCGATGCCTCAACGCACCGCCTCGCCGCTGTCGAAGCTTCTGCCCACCGTGCGGCACGCCCACACGATCAACGAGCGCTTCCGCTTCGCCAACACCACGCGGCTGCATCTGCCGCTCGATGCCGGCGACGCCGACCGGCACACCGCCGGCCACCTCGCGGGCGTCTTCAAGCAGCGCACCGGCCGTCGCCCGCGCCTGACCCGGACCACCCGCTATATCCAGCACCACGTCATCTGGCTCGGCGAGGACGACGCGTTCGACATCCCACGCCATCTCGTGCCCGAGCACGACGAAGGCTATGGCCTGCGCATCGACCGCCGCGGCATCCTCCTCGCCGCCCACGACGCCCCCGGCCTCGCCCACGCCGTACGCACCCTCACCCAATGGCTCGACGGCACGACGACCGCGCGCAAGGCGGCGGCGACGGCGGGGGTGGCGGGGGTGGAGATCACCGACTGGCCCGCCATGCGCTGGCGGGGCGTCATGGTCGACGTTGGACGACAGGTCGAGCGCACCGACCACCTGGAGCGCATGATCCGCGACCTCGCTCACTACAAGAAGAACATGTTCGTCCTCTATTTTGAGGACAAGTACCGCTGGCGATCGCGCCCCGAGCTCGCCCACGACATCGGCTACACCGCCGACGACTTCGCCCGCCTCGCCCGCGTCGCCGACGAGCAGCACGTCCAGTTCGTCCCCGCGCTCGCCTCGCTCGGCCACTGCGAAGGCCTGCTGCGCCACCCCAGCCTCGCCCCGCTGCGCGAGGAGCACGCCGTCTACCAGCTCTCCTTGCGCCACGCCGGCACGCGCCGCCTCCTGCGCGACCTCTACGAAGAGCTTCTGCCGCTGTACGCCGGCCAGTTCTTCCACGTCAACTGCGACGAATCCCCCCTGCTCGCCGGGCCCGAGAACGCCGGCAAGAAGTGGTTCCGCGAAAGCCTCCGCCTCTTCCGCGACCACCTCGTCTTCCTCCACGACCTGTGCGCCGCCCACGGCAAGCGCATCATGGTCTGGGGCGACATGCTCCTGCATCACGGCGAGATCCTCGACGGCCTGCCACGCGACATCCTCATCGTCGACTGGGACTACGGCCCGATGCTCGGGCGCAAGCCCCGGGCCGCCACGGCGTGGTTCGTCGACCAGGGCTTCGACGTCCTCGTCGCCCCCGCCGCCGGCCGCAGCGCCGAGATCGGCGTCATCGACCACATGCAGCTCAGCGACAACGTTCCCGGCTTCATCCAGCTCGGCCGCGACGCCGGCGCCGTCGGTGAGATGACCACCATGTGGGAAATGTTCACCACCAACCCGCTCGTGCTCTGGCCGGGCCTCGTCGCCAGCGCCCAGTGCGCCTGGGCCGACAAGACCAACCCCGCACGCCTCGGCCACGACGTCGCCGCCCACCTCTACGGCCAGGGTGCTGCCGCCCCGCTCGTCAAGGCCTGGCAAAAGCTCGGCGGCGACGCGTTCAGCAAGCGCTACTTCGGCGGCCGAACCAACCCCGAGGTCCCCGGCTACCGCACCTACCACATCGACGCCCACGAGCTCGTGCCCACCGACCCCATGCTCTACCTCACCTACCGCCGCGACGACTGGCCGCGCACCATCGTCCGCGACGCCACCGCGGGCCTCGAGCACCTGCGCCAGGCGATCGGCCACACCGAAGCCGACGACGTGCTCGAGGCGTTCGAGGCCGGCGGCACGCTTCAGCTCTACCAGGGCATGCTGCGTCAGGCCGTCGACGACGCGGCCGCCCGCATCATTGAAGCCGAACGCGCCCGCCGCCGCGGCGATCTCCAGCAGGCCGCCGGGCGCGTCACCACCGCCGCCGAGCGCCTGCGCGAGCTCGACGAGCTCGCCGCCGGCGTCCTGGACCGCGTCGTGCGCACCTGGAAGCGTACCCGCCGCGGCGACGATCCGGCCCTGGACAACCACTTCCGCATGCGCCTGCGCCTGACCCGCCGCACCCTCCGCAGCCACATCCGCCGCCTCGACCGCGCCGCCGCGCGCCTGCGCGCCGGCCGCGACGCCGAGCTCGGCGAGATCGTCGGCGGGCAGAACGTGATCTTCTACGACGCCCGCAACCCCTCGCCGCGCCTCGTCGACGTCTGGCACCACTGGATCGAAGCCAGCGACGACGCCCGCCATTGGCGGCGCATCATGGCCAAGGGCTGGTTCATCCTCGAACGCCAGCACTACGCCATCGCCCAGGTGCTCGAAGCCGGCTGGCTCCCGCGCCACCTCCGCGTGCGCACGCGCCGGCTGCACATCGACCCGAAGCGCTACCCCCTCGGCGAGCGGTTGCGCATCCGCGCCGCCCGGACCCTCACCCCCGCCCAGGCGATCGACAACGTCGACGCCGACTTCGAGACACGCGACCTGCGCATCGTCTTCCGCGACGACGTGACGTACGAGGCGACGGACTACGACGACAAGACCGTCACCGTCACCTACCAGCGCGTCGATCGCTGAATCGCGCCCCGCCCCGGCCACGCGACGCCGGGTGCCACGACGCCGGGTGCCACTGACAAGCGGAGTCCGCGGAGCTTGTCAGTGCGGATCGGCGTCGCGG
>SLDI01000632.1:0-3613 GCA_007125385.1 Phycisphaeraceae bacterium
CCGAGCGGCTGAACCGCAAGCGCAGCCAGAAGACCGCCGCCTGACGCGACGGCGGCGCGACGAGGCGCACGACCATGAGCCGGGACCGGTCGGTCCCGGCTTTTTTGTGGTTCATCCGGCCATGCGGGGCCGCCGTGACCATGTCACCCCGGAGGGGTGCTGGCTTGTAGTGGATGATGTGGCCATCAAACGTCCTGCCCCGCAGGGGCAGAGGCAGCATGCCAGGCTGCATCGCCTCCGCCCCTGCCGGGGCGGCGTTCGTTCACGCTGCTGACAACCACGGGTTGCGCTGCGCTCCACCCGTGGCTACAACCCCTCGCCCCTTCAGGGCGATCCCGGAAATTCCGGATGAACCAGACATTTTCGACGGCTGCTTTCTTCGTGCGTACTTCGGGTTCTTCGGGTCTTCGTGGCTCATCGGTGCGCACGGGCGCCTCGCGAAGCCGCAAGCGGCTCCATTCGTGGCGATTCGTGTTCATTCGTGGCTATTTGCCCGCCTTGGCGGTGGCGACCTCGACGCGCGTGCGCAGGTGGTCGAGCACGTTCATGAAGTTGATGTAGCTGTCGTAAGGCGATTCGTAGGGGTTGAAGTAGCGGTGCACCTCGGCGTCGGCGAAGTACTTGGTGCACATGTAATAGAAGTGATCCGAGCAGGTCAGGCGGCGCCAGTCGCGCATCAGCTCGTCGTCGCCGGTCGCGGCGATCGGCTCGTGCAGGCGGTACAGCTCCTGCAACGCGCTGGCCTGCATGGCGTTGCCGGCCCAGGCGGACAGGTCACGCTCGGTGTCGGCCCAGGAGGTGATCTCCGGCACGTCGTACTCGTCGACGGGGGCGAAGCGCTCGACCACCTCGCTGGGCGTGAGGAACTCGTCGCCGCGCGCGAGCACCTGCGCGGGCAGGGCGTCGAGGAAGTCCAGGATGCCCGTGTCCCGGTGCTGGTGCTCGCCGAAGGTCTCGTAGTCCATGAACAGGTTGCGGACCGGGCCCTCGCCTTCGTGCAGGGCGTCGGCGAACTTCTCGGCCGTCAGGGGCCACTGCGACCAACCGCGGTCGGAGAAGCGGAAGGCGATGTCGTCGCTGAAGCGGTAGTTGCGCAGCAGCAGCGCCAGCCCGGCGTGTCCCGGCGGGTGGTAGGGGTGGTCGGGCGAGCGCTGGCCCAGCGTCTGGTCGGCGCCCTCGGCGAGGATGGCGTGATATCGGCCCATGGCCGCGACGGTGTCGGCAAGCTGATTGTTGTAGATCAGCTCGGTGTTGCGGAACACCCGAGGCCGCTGGCCGAACAGCTCCTCGATCAGCTCGTCGTGCATTTCGAGCTGGCGGTGGAACTCGTCGCGGTGGTAGATCGACGCGAGGCTGTGGTGGTACGTCTCGCTGAGGAACTCCACGCAGCCGGTTTCCGCGAGCGCGGTGAACAGCTCCAGGACCTCGGGGGTGATGCGCTTGAACTGCTCGATCACGCAGCCGGTGAGCGAGAACGCCAGGCGCAGCTTGCCGTCGTGGCGGTGCAGCAGGTTCAGCAGCAGCGTGGTGGCGGGCAGGTAGCACTTTTGCGCCACCGATCGCAGGATCTGGCTGTTGCGCGCGTCGTCCAGGTACTGCGTGTGGGCGTCGAAGACGCTGTAGCGGCGCAGGCGGTGCGGTTGATGGACCTGGAAGTAGAGGCAGATCGCGGGCATGGGCGGTTCCGGCGCGGCGGGTAGGTGTATTGTGTCAAGGCCCGGCTCAAACGCAAGATGCGTCGCCGCCACGGCGCGCGCCTGTGACGATTGCAGCGGATGCAGCACCGCCCGGCGTGGCGGAATTGGGGAATGTGGGCAAGCACGGTCGACCTTCGCCCTCGCATTTGTGATGCTCAGCCCGATGGACCACGCATGGGGCACAAACACCACGCCAACCGGAGCAAGCCGATGCTCAACACGCCCCTGCCCATGATCGTGCACATGATGCTGCTGCTGAACCGCGTCGCCCTGGGCGGCTACCTGCTGCTGGCCGGCTGGGCCAAGGTGGTGCCCGAGTGGCGGCACGGCGCGGGCACCTACCTCTACAGCGACGCGTTCCACGCCGCCAACGTCCCCTGGCTGCCGGCGACCGCGGCGACGTCGTACGGCTACGGCCTGCCGTGGATGGAGCTGGTCTCCGGCGCGATGCTGATGCTCGGCCTGGGCGGGCGGCTGTCCGCGGCCCTGGTGATGGGCATGACGCTGCTGATGAGCCTGTCGCTGATGTCGGTCGGCCAGGCCCTGCCGGCGCACGCGGCGCTGGTCATGTTCACCCTCGCCGCGACGCTGACGGTGCTCGGTGTCGGGCGCTACAGCCTCGACGCCGGCGTCGCCGCCTGGCGCCGCTTCGCCGCACGCCACGGCCGGGCCCAGGCCGCGCCCACCGCGGCGTGAGCCACGTCGCGGCAACCGCCGCTTGCGGCTTCGCGAACCCGCCCACACCGGGTGTCCTTGGCCAAAGCGGGACCACCCCCCACACGGCACACGGACAAGCTCCGCGGACTCCGCTTGTCCGTGGCACCCAACGCCGCGAACCCTGGCTGTAGGGTGGGTAGAGCGAAGCGAAACCCACCGGTTGCGGCGGAAATCCACGGCCAGCGCGGTGGGTTTCGCTGCGCTCTACCCACCCTACATCAGCGCCGCCACACGTGAAGTTCACGGCGTTGAGTGGCCCCCAACGTCGCACACCGCCCCTACTCCAGGAACCGCTGCACCGGCGCCGCCGGGTCGAGCTCGCGCGCCTGCCGGGCGGCCTCGGCGGCGGCGTCGTCGCGACCCAGACGGGCGTAGAGCGCCGCGAGGCGCACGTGGTGCCGGGCGCGGTCCGGCTCGAGCAGGGGCATCGCCTGGAGATGGTGCAGCGCCTCGTCCGTGTCGCCGCGCTGAAGGGCGATCGCGGCGGCAAGCTCGCGGTAGTCGCCGTTGTAAGGCTCGCGGTGCAGCGCCCGCGTGATCGCCTCGCCCGCCTCCTCCAGCCGACCGGCCGCCCGATGCCGCCGGGCCAGTTGCAGCGCCCAGCGCCCGTGCTCGAGCTGCCGGTCATCCAGGTGCTCCAGCGCGGCGATCAACTCGGCATCGTCGCCCTCGTCCAGCGCCAGCTCCAGCATCGCCTCGTAGGACCAGGGGTCGACCGGCCTGGCGTCGCGGTACAGCCGCACGAGCTGGCGGGCCCGCTGCGGCGAGGCATTGGCCAGGGCGAACTCCGCCAGCGCCCGCAGCACGTCGGGGTGGGAGCCGGCCTCCTCGACGAGCGCGTCGAGCTCGTCCACGTCCAGCTCGCGCTCGCCTTCGACGATCGCCCGCTGCGCGTCGGTCAGCTCCACGGGCTCCAGGCCCCAGGCCTGGACCTGGTCGTGCGCCCAGTCGAGAAAGCCCTCCATGAACGCGGCGGCGCTGGTGCCCGTGACCTGCTCGAGCGAGCGCACGTCGCCCGTGCCGCGGGCTTGGGCGTCGAGGATCGCGAGGATGGCCTCGCGGCCCCAGTGCTCGACGATGAACTCGTACATCCAGTGCGCCTGGGCGTAGGCCAGCGGCCGGTCGCGCGGCGTGCGCGGGCGCACGAAGCCCCAGGTGATCGATTCGAGATCGAACAGCGCGTCCTCGTGCAGCGCCCA
>SLDI01000022.1:0-3613 GCA_007125385.1 Phycisphaeraceae bacterium
CCGCGCACCGCGGCGGGCAGGGTGAAGCTGCCGCCTCGCTGCCAGAGCACCGCGCCGGTGCGCGCGTCACGGGCGACCATCTGCCGCGGCTCGTCGTCCAAGGGCCGGCGCAGATCCACGTTGCCCCCCTCGATGAGGATCTCGTGCTCATCGCTGTGGATCAGAAACGTGCCCATGACCTTACTGTCGCTGCGCCAACGCTCCTGGCCGGTCTCCAGGTCCAGCGCCAGGAGCAGCGACGGCTGCTGGGGGACGCGGCCTCGGCGGGCCATGTGCTCCAGGGCGTTTTCCGACAGGCCGTCAATCAGGTAAAGCGTGTCGTCGCTGGAGACGATCGCGTTGTGGCGAAAGCCGATCGCGGCGGCGCGCTGCCACTTGACCTCACCGCTGTGGTGGTCCATGACGACAATGCGCCCGCTGGACGTGCCGCTGTAGCTGTCCGTCCAGCCCAGCTCCTGATCCTCGAAGATGTGCGGCTCGGCGGTGCTGATCAACCAGTCGCCGCGCACGCTGACGTGGCCCCAGTCCACGTCGTCGCGTTGGCGACGCGGCGTAAGCGGAAACTGGGCCTTCGTCCGGCCCGTGGCCGGGTCCAGGCGATGGATCGCGGCGTCATGGCGCAGGTACACGGCGTCGGGCAACGTCACGAACGGGCTGCCGATGTACGTCGCGCCGGGGATGTTGGTCATGTAGACTTCGTCGCCGTCGGCCCAACGCTGCTCGAGTTCGAGGTTGGTGAACGGGTGCCCGATGCCCGGAAACTCACGCCGCCACAACGTGCGCCCGCTGTACACGCAGCGCGCCGAAATCGTTTCAACACCGAGAAACACCTGCCTGCCTCCGGCGACCTGAGGCCGCGGCCCACCGGCATGGCGCGGCAGGATGTCGTCGTGGCTCGGGCCGCCGAACCAGAGCACCCCCAGGGGCAGACGGACGCGGTCGTCCGCGGCCAGCAGCGTGTTGGCGGGGCACTGAAGCTGGTGCGTCCATTGCCCGGCACCGGTCAACGGCCCATCGCGCTGCGCCTCGATCCGCCCGTCGTGCACCTGCACCGACACCCGGTCCACCGCCGTCTGCCGTGCCGCCGACGCGAGCGCCGCCGACGCCCCGCTGAGGTGCGCCCGGCCGCCGTAGGGCCGCAGCCATTGCAACAGGCGCGCCATCGCCTCGGGCTCGGCGGCCAGCCCCGCCGCCGTCGCATCCTCGCTGACCACGAGGCTGAACAGGTACGGCTGAACCGTAAAGCCCGCCGGCTCGGCGTGAACAACCGCCGCCCGCTCGCCATGGACCCCCGCCTCGACCAGTTCCCGGCGCAACGCCCCGACTTGCTCGGCGTCGGCCTCGACGATGAGCACGTGCATGTCGCTCCGCGCCACGAGCTCCCGCGCCAGGTCGCCCGAGCCGGCGCCGAGCACCAGCGCGTAGCCGCCCAACTCGCCGAGGTCGTCGAGCAGCCCTGCGGCCACCTGCGCCCACTCATCCGCGCCGCGCGCCAGCGCCGCGGGCTGATGCTCATGCACCACCGCCTGCCGCGGTTCGGCGCCGAAGCAGTAGATGCGCCCGGTGTCCGTGCTCACGAACAGTCGACCGCGCGCCGCCGCCTTGTACACCACCTCCCCGTCGAGTTGCCCGGCGACCTGCGCGACATATCCGGCGATGCGATCGTTGCGCTGCCTGCCCTTGCCCTGGGCATGCACGGCGTAGTTCCCGCCGCCCTTGTGCGCCTCACGCGGGTCCAGGCGCACCACGCGACCGTCGTGGCGGTCAAAAAACCCCGGCGGCGCCCGGCCCCCGGCCACCACGAGCGTGTCGTCACCAACGGCGATGTGGCCCTGCGGCGCCAGCCCGCCGTAGCCGTACGCCCCGCCGTGCGGCAGCGGCACGTAGTCGGAGCTGGTCGTGTCGTTGACCCAGATCGGCTCGCCGGTCTCCGCATCCAGCGCGTGGATGAACACGCCGTGCAGCGGCCAGATCCCCGCGGCGAAGTAGACGACGCCATCGTCGACGGTCGCGGCCCCGCGTGCCGGCCAGAGGTTGATCACCCGCTCGTTGCCCAGCAGCCGATGCTCGGAAGGGCCGCCGCGAAACCGCCACACCAGCTCGCCACTGGCGGCGTCGACGCAGTACAGGTGCCCGTCGTCGCTGACGAAGTAGACGCGCCCGCCCCAGGCTGTGGGTGCCAGACGCACCGGGCCGTCGGTGAAGAAGCGCCAGCACTCGCGGCCGTCGTCCAGATCGTAGGCGGTGACGCTGTCGGTGACGTTGGAGGCGATGAACATCCGCTCGCCCTGGACGATGGGCACGTAGCCGACGTCAAACTCCAGCTTGCCGCCGTCGTCCCACTGGTGCCGCCAGGCCCGGGCCGGCTCAGGCAACTGCCGCACCCACTGCAGGTGAAGCTCCCCGGGAAGCTCGTGACCCGTCGCGGCGCTGCGCGACGTGTCGAAACGCCACGTGGGCCAATCCGGCTCAGCCAGGCGCACACGATGCGTGGCCACCGGCGTCTGCTCGCGAGCGTCGTCGGCGACCACGTGATACCAGCCCAGATGCTCCGGCGCCACCGCGTCGATGCGCAGGCGATCGGCCGTGGCCCCTTCGATCGGTCGGCCATCAAAGTACCACTGGTAGCTGACCCGCCCCCGCGCGTCGCGCAGCGCCACGGGGCCAAGCGTCGCCGGCTGGCCCATCACCGCGTCGCGCGGCCGCAGATCCTGGGCGTACATGCGCACCGCACGCCACTGTGGAGCCTGGCTGAAGACCGCCTCGCGACCGCCCGCCAGGTCGTGCGCCACCGCCCCCTGCCCCTCGGTCAAGGGCAGGTAGACCAGCAACCCGGCCTCTTTACCCGTGAGCACGCGGTCATGATGCTCGGCGATCTGCGCCGGGGCGCGCACATGGTCCCAGACGCGCACGTCCTGAATCAGCCCGGAGAAGTTCCGGTTACCTGCCGCCGAGTTCCCGATGCGCAGCGGCACGTCGTCCGCCACGGGCAGTTCGTCGGCCTCGAATTCGGTCAAGAGCTCGCCGTCAAGATAGAACCGCCACGCCCCCTCGCCGAAGCTCACCGCGACGTGGTGCCAGCGGCCCGGCTCAATCGCGGCGGCCCGGGTCGAGCGCCCGGTGCGACCGATCGTAAGACGTAGGTACTTGTCGTTGTCGAGCATGAACGACCAGCCGTGCTCGTCGGCGTGCGCGGCCGAGGTGCAGGCGATCCGCGGCCAGCCGTGGTCGGTACGGCCGGCGACCTGGATCCACGCCTCGATCGTGCCGCCGCGGTCCAACGCCAGCGGCGCAGCTTGGGGCAGTTCCACGTAGAGGTCCTGGCCATCGAATACCGGCACACTCGCGGCGCGCTCGGTCAATGGAATCACGGGGCCGCAGCCGACGGCCGCCAGCGTGAGCAGGACGAGGACGGCGATGCCGCCGAACCATCCGGAGCCGCGGCGCAGGAGTTGGCTGAAGCGCATGATACGGATTCGCCTGAAGGCGTCGGCACAGGGGCCCACGGCCGGGTTACATAACCGAGTCGCGCGCCGGTCCGGCGTCGCACGGCTTGCGGGTGCGCGGAGCCGCCAAGCCGCCGGCACAGGGCGCAATCTCGATCCCAATGACA
>SLDI01000607.1:0-3612 GCA_007125385.1 Phycisphaeraceae bacterium
CCTGGGCGTCGTCTTCGGTTATCTCGTCTGGCGTGTCCGGCGATTGCGGGGCCTGGAGCGGCAGCTCAGCGCCGCGCAGGAGCGGGCGATGCTGCGGCAGCATCGCCCGGCGGCGGCGCAGGCGTGGCGGCTGGTTTCGGCCGTGACCACCCAGCCGGGCATGTACGTGCGCTGCGTGGCGCTGCTGGCGCACGCGCTGGACCAACTCAAGGCGTACGAGGCGGCGCTGGCGGCGTACGACGCGCTGATCGACAAGCTGCCGGAGGAGCACCCGGGCAGCGTGCACCTGCGGCTGCATCGGGCGATTGCGGCGCTCATGGCCGAGCACCTGGCCGACGCCGACGACGCCCTGCGCCGCCTGGCGGGGCAGGTGCCGACGGGGGATGGCGCTGGCCACGGCGAGCGCGATGGCGGGGAGGGGGCTGCCGGCGGGGGCGCCGGCGTGTTGGCGACGTATCGGCTGGCGGAGCTGATCCAGCGGGTGCGCACGCATCACTTCGACGACGCCGCGGCCGCGAGCGACAAGGCCCTGGAGGAGCTGCGGCCGCTGGGGATCAGCGCGGGCTTCGGCCATGGGCTGCTGGCGCTGTCGTGGCGGCGGGCGACGCTGCTCGTGCCGGCGGCGGCGCTGGTCGAGCGCTTCCCCGAGCTGGCGGAGCTGATGCACGACGAGCCGGGCGCGGAGGTGGCGACGTGAGCACGTCGACGCGCGACGAGCGAGCCGGTCAACGCGCCGGCGGCGGGGGTGGCGCCGGTGGCGGGGGGGTGCCGCCGTTTGATCGGCGTCAGCTTGCCCGGCGGTTGTCGATGGACGCGGCCGTGTTCTGGCTGGTCGGCGCGGCCGTGGTGGCGTCGTTCATCCTGGCACTGTGGCTGCACGATCGTCACGCGGTGCTCGCGGTGCTGCCGGTGGCGGTGCTGCTGGCGGCGTGGCTGGCGTTGAACCTGCTCAGCGCCAGCGCGTCGCGCGAGCTGCCGATGATCGCGGCGATGACCGAGCACGACCCGCCGGCCGCGGAGCGCCGCCTCGCGCAGCTCATGCGCCGGCCCGGGCTGCTGGGGTGGGTGCGGCTGATGCTCTACCACCGCCTGGCGGTGCTGCGCCATCGCCAGCACGCGTTCGATGAGTCGGCGGCGATATGCGCGGCCGTGCTGTCGCGGCGGCTGGGCCCGGCGCGGGCGGCGCGGCCGCACCTGCTGCTGATGCTGGTGGAGGCATCGCTGGAGCGCGGTGACCATGCTTCGGCCTATGCCGCCCTGAGCGAGCTGGGCCAGCGCAAGCTGAGCCTGGTCGAGTCGGTGCAGCGGCTGGCGCTGCTGACGCGCTACTGCCTGGCGACGGGTCAGCCGGCCCATGCGCTGGCGGACCTGCCGCGGCGGGTGGAGCTGGCGGAGCTGCTGCCGGCGCCGCAGTGCGGGGCGATGCACGCGATGCTCGGCCGGGCGGCCGAGCTCGCCGGGCATGAGCAGTGGGCGCAATGGCTCTGGGCGCGGGCGGAGCTGCTGTGCACGCCGCAGCAGCACCAGCGTCATCGGGCCGGGCACTTCGGCGTGGCGCTGGTGGACGCCATGGAGCCGGTGGGGATCTGAGATCCGCCAGGGATTCTGCACACCAGTGGCATCACGTTCCCACCTGGTGCTATTGGCCTTTGAGGGGTTGGCTTCACCACGGGGGTGGCACCCAACGCCGTGAACTCTGGTTGTAGGGTGGGTAGAGCGAAGCGAAACCCACCACGGCGTGCCGAGGATCAACGACATTTATGGTGGGTTTCGCTGCGCTCTACCCACCCTACAGCCGGACGCTACGCGCTTTCGCCACCCTGCGAGCAGTAGCGGGAGGGACGCCTATCCCAATCGCGCACGCAAGGTGTTCGCAGGCACCTTCCCCCAGCCCCTCCCGGAGGGAGGGGGGTTGGAACCGGTCGGTTTGAACACCCTTGGCACCACGTTTCCACGTGGTGCGACCGGTGTGTCGCGATGACGTCAAGATCGCCCCTGCCCCATCACCATGCATCACGATGCATCGGTGGTTCCATCTGCCTCGAACCGCAGGACCACGGAGTTGATGCAGTAGCGCAGCCCGGTCGGCGGCGGGCCGTCCTCGAAGACGTGGCCGAGGTGGGCGCCGCAGCGTTTGCAGAGGACTTCGGTGCGCGTCATGCCGTGGCTGTGGTCCGGCCGGGCCTCGACGTTGTCGGGGTCGGCGGGGTGGAAGTAGCTGGGCCAGCCGCTGCCGGAGTCGAACTTGCTGGCGGACTCGAACAGCAGGGCGTCGCAGCAGACGCAGCGGTACCGGCCGGGGGCGTGCTGGTGGCAGTGGGCGCCGGAGAAGGGGGCCTCGGTCTCGCCGAGGCGCGTGACGCGGTACTGCTCGGGCGTGAGCTGGGCGCGCCACTGGTCGTCGGTCTTGACCACTTCGCGGGGCATCGCGGTCTCCTTGTCGGGGATGATATGAGCCGGGCGGGCGCATGCCAACGTCCGCGGGTTCCCGGCGGTGTGAAAGGCGTGGGGGTCGGCGGGGGGGCGGGCGTATAATGGAGCAGGTCGCGGCGGCAGGAGGACGGCCATGATAGATGTTCGCGCGCGTTGGCCGGTGCTGCATGCCGTGGGGATCGCGCTGCTGTTGGCGGTATCGGCCGCGGCGGAGGAGGCCGAGCCCGCCGGCGAGGCGGAAGCGCAGCCGGGCGAGCGCCCGCCGCTGCGTCTGGCGGACATCGACGTGCCGATGGACCCGGAGGGGCTGGCGCCCATCAACGTGCGCAACTGGTGGGGGTACATGGATCGCGGCATGGCCGTGATCTATCCGCACTGGGACTGGACGGACTACTTCTACGAGCATCGCGCCCGGGCGGTGGTGCGCGGGCGCACGGGCTACATCTTCGCGACCGGGCGATGGGCGATCGAGCCGCGCTTCGCCTACGCCGACCGCTTCGCCGAGCGTCTGGCGGTGGTCAGCGAGGACGGCCGCCGCTATGGCATCATCGACAAGAGCGGCGAGTATCGCGTTGGGCCGCGCTATGACGCGGTGCTGCGCTTCCGGGAGGACCGGGCGGCGGTGCAGCGTGGCCGGCGGGTGGGGTTCGTGGATCGGCGCGGGCACGAGGTGATCGAGCCGCGATTCGCACGGGCGCGGTCGTTTCACGAGGGCCTGGCGATGGTGCAGATGGCCGGCGGAACGCTGGGCTACATCGACAAGCGCGGCGAGGCGCGGTTCGTCGACGAGCAGGGACGCTTCAGCGACCTGGGCGACTTCCACGACGGCCTGGCGCGGGCGCGCGACGCGCGGAGCGGGCGGTGGGGGTTCATCGGGCGCAGCTTCCGCTGGCGGATCGAGCCGGCGTTCGCCGACGTGGGCGAGTTCCGCGGCCGGGGGGTGGCGCCGGCGAAGGACGTCGAGAGCGGCAAGTGGGGTTTCATCGACAAGCGGGGGCGGTGGCTGGACGAGCCGGTGTTCGAGGCGGCCTGGCCGTTTTTCGATGACGCGACGCTTGCGCTGGTGCAGTTGGACGAGCAGCGGTTCGGCTACGTGGACCGGTCGGGTCGGCTGCGGCTGGAGGGCTACGAGGCAGCGGAGCCGTTCGTGGGGCGCTATGCGCGGGTGAAGGTGGAGCC
>SLDI01000536.1:0-3609 GCA_007125385.1 Phycisphaeraceae bacterium
ATCTGGTCCGCCTTCGCCTGCAGCCCGTGGCGCGCCAGGGCGGCGCTGGAGCCGCCGAAGGTGTTGGTGGTGATGATCCGGCAGCCGGCCTGGTGGTAGGCGCGGTGGATCTGCTCGATGGCGTCGGGGTGGTCGAGGTTCCATGCTTCGCCGGCGGTGGTGGTGGGCAGGCCGGCTTCGAGCAATTGCGTGCCCATGCCGCCGTCGCAGAGCACCGGGCCGTGGGTCAGGCGGGTCATCAAATCCATCATCGCCGGCGGCTCTCATCAGCAAAAGATACGATCGGACCCTATGATACACTGAGTTGGCGGCCGGTGGCCTTCCCGGGCCCTCGTCTCGCCCGTTCCAGCCGTCAAGACCTCTGCCATGACCGACCCGCCCGCCACCGCGCCGCGCCCCTACCCTTGAGCTGCACCTGGCGCAGCGGAGATGGCTGCATGGATCCACGAGGATGTCATGAACTCAAAAGAGCGCGTGCTGACCGCGGTCGATCGTCGCCAGCCGGACCGGGTGCCGATCACCTTCGACGCCGAGCCGACCGTCAAGGAGGCGCTGAGCAAGCACTTCGGCGTCACGACCAAGGAGCAGTTGTGGGACGCGTTGCACGTGGATACGTGGTTCGTGGCGCCCGAGGCGAAGCGGAAGCTGCGGCGTCAGCTTGATGACGATCTGTTCCAGGATGCCTGGGGCGTGCATTGGCAGCGCGTGTTCTACGGCCAGGGCAGCTACACCGATCCGGTCCGCAGCCCGCTGCGCGGCGAGGTGACGGTCGAGCAGATCGCCCGTCATCCCTGGCCGCCACGGGACATCTACGGCTTCCAGGTGGTGCGCACCCGCGCGGCCGCGCAGCCGGAGCGGGCGATTGTCGGCTCGTGCGGGCTCGGCGTGTTCTTCATCGCCTCGTTCGTGCGCGGCATGGACGATCTGCTGATGGACCTGCTCGCCGAGCCCGAACGCGCCACGGCGGTCATCGAGCGGATCCGCCCATGGATCGTGCACCAGGTCAAGGAGCTGATGCGCCAAGCGGGCGACGCGCTGGACATCTTCTACATGGCCGACGACTTCTGCATGCAGGATGCGCCGATGATGCCGCCGGCGACGTTCGCCTCGTTCTTCCTGCCCTACATCCGGGAGATCGCGGACATCGTGCATGAGCACGGGTGCAAGTTCCTGTTCCACTGCTGCGGCTCGGTGCGGCCGCTGTTGCCGATGCTGATTGACGCCGGCGTGGACATCCTCGAGCCGATCCAGACGCGGGCGGCGGGGATGCAGGTGGAGCCGCTCAAGCGCGATTTCGGCGACAGGCTTGCGTTCTACGGCAGCATCGACCTGCAAAAGATCCTGTGCGAGGGCACCCCCGACACCGTGCGCGACGAGGTGCGAAGGAACATGCGCG
Organism: Phycisphaeraceae bacterium; assembly: GCA_007125385.1. Classification (GTDB taxonomy): domain Bacteria; phylum Planctomycetota; class Phycisphaerae; order Phycisphaerales; family Phycisphaeraceae; genus SKPT01. The sequence continues at coordinate 1,397 of SLDI01000536.1, forward strand.
TCCTGGGCGAAGGCGGCGGATTCATCCTCGGCCCCGGGCACACCTACATCCAGCCGGACGCCCCGCTGGCGAACATCCTGGCGATGTATGACACGGCCTATCGCGAAGGCATCTATCGGTAAGGGGCGCGGGCCTGGGCGTCGACGACCGGGCGAGCGACCGGGTGAGCGATTGGTGGCGTCGGTTGTTGCGTCTCCACGTCGTGGTGGTACGGGGGCCTTGGGCGGGCGGAGACTGGCATGCCCCGCAATCAAAGGATATTCTAGCCTTCTGTTGTGGGAATTCGTCCGGAGCCAGCGTCATGGAGTTTGACGTCATCCTGCTCAGCCGACTTCAGTTCGCGCTGACGATCATGTTCCATTACATCTTCCCGCCGCTGACGATCGGCATGGGCGTCGTGCTGGTCTACCTCGAGGGCATGTATCTCTGGACCAAGGAGGAGATCTACGAGGTCGCCGCCAAGTTCTGGGTCAAGATCTTCGCCGTGAACTTCGCGCTGGGCGTGGCCTCGGGGATCGTGATGGAGTTCCAGTTCGGCACGAACTGGGCGACCTATTCGCGCTTCGTCGGCGACGTGTTCGGCTCCGCGCTCGCCGCGGAGGGCATCTTCGCCTTCTTCCTCGAATCAGTTTTCCTGGCGGTGCTCGTGTTCGGCTGGGACCGCGTCTCGCCGCGCTTCCACTTTATCGCCACCATCATGGTCGCGCTGGGGTCGATCTTCTCTTCCATCTGGATCGTCGTGGCCAACAGTTGGCAGCACACGCCCGCCGGCAGCCACATCGTGCCCATCCTCCGCGACGGGGAACCGTGGGTCATCGACGGCGTGACGCAGATGCGTGCCGAGATCGTCGACTTCTGGGCCCTGGTCTTCAACCCCTCGTTCGGCCATCGCATCGTCCACGTCTGGATCGGCTGCTTCATCGTCGGTGCATTTTTCGTCCTGAGCATCTCGGCCTGGTACCTGCTGCGCGGCAAACACGTCGAGTTCGCCCAGCGTTCCTTCACCGGCGCGCTGATGCTCGCCACCGTCGCCTCTCTCGCCGCGCTGCTCTCGGGTCACTTCCAGGCCAAGACCGTCTACCAGTACCAGCCCGCCAAGCTCGCGGCCTTCGAGGGACACTTCGACACGGGCGCGGCGGATTTGAGCCTGCTGGGCTGGCCGGATCAGGCCGGGCAGCAGATGCGCTTCAACCTGGCGATGCCTGGCGGGCTGAGCTTCCTGGTGCATGAGAGCTTTGCCGAGCCGGTCGTCGGACTGGATCAGTTCCGTCTGGAGGATCAGCCGCCGGTGCTCGTGCCCTACTTCAGCTACCGGCTGATGGTGGCGGTGGGCATGGGCCTGATCGCGCTGACGCTGCTGGCGTCGTGGCTGCGCTGGCGCGGCGTGCTCTACGAGCGTCGCTGGTTGTTATGGATCTTCGTGCTGGCGATCCTGCCGGCCATCTTCGCCAATCATGCCGGCTGGGTTGCCGCGGAGGTCGGCCGCCAGCCGTGGGTCGTCCAATCACCGGTGCAATGGAACGACGACGGCACGCTCGCCGTCGGCGACGAAGGGGTCTTCGTCTACGACGAGGGCCAGGGCCTGCGCACCGCCAACGCGGTCAGCCCGGCGGTGAGCGCGGGGCAAGTGCTGGGCTCGCTTGTGACCTTCGGCGCGATCTACCTGCTGCTTGGCGGCGTCTGGCTGTACGTGCTCAATTACAAGATCCAGGCCGGCCCCGAGCCGATCACCCGGCCGACACGCTACCTGGGCTGGCGCGACCTGTTCAGCTTCCTGCGCCGCCGCAACGAGCGCGGCGGCGACCCGACCGAGCCGTGAACCAACTGGCGAGGAATGTTCACCGATGGAGTTGGATCTCAACCTGATCTGGTTTGTGCTCCTTGGCGTGCTCATCGCGGGGTATATGGTCCTCGACGGGTTCGACCTGGGCGTGGGCGTGCTGCACCCGCTGGCGCGCACGGATGACGAGCGCCGCGTCAGCCTCAACAGCATCGGCCCGCTGTGGGACGGCAACGAAGTCTGGCTCGTGACCTTCATCGGAGCGCTGTTCGCTGCGTTTCCCGAGGCCTACGCCACCGTGTTCTCCGGCTTCTACAACGCGTTCATGCTCCTGCTGCTGGCGCTGATCTTCCGCGCCGTGAGCATCGAGTTCCGCTCCAAGATCCAGCACCGGCGGTGGCGCAGCATCTGCGACTGGTCGTTCTTCGGCGCG
>SLDI01000612.1:0-3584 GCA_007125385.1 Phycisphaeraceae bacterium
CTGCCCCCGGGAAACCCGGACGCCGATAACATCCCGGCGCGTTTTGGCCTCAAGCGGCAGGCGCTGCGCGCTACCCAGAGGGCCCGCGAGGAAAGCTTGGACACCGCGTTGCAGGCGCTCACCAGGAAGCTCGGCGAGCTGGCGCCCAGGACGCTCATCCCCACGTCCGACGCGATGTCGGACCATGACCCGTCCAAGCCGTACGCGGTGCGTTTCGCGGTCTATGCCCAGGCCGCAGACTTCATCGACGCGACGTTCGAGATCGACCGGTGGTTCGACGCCCCGCAGGTGATCGCACGCATGAAGCATCAGTTCGCCGAGGCGGAGGAGCGCCTCGATGCGGTGGCGGCCCTTGACGAGCAGGACAACCGCCTGGACGAGGCCGTCGCGGCGGCGCGCGCGGCGCTGGATCGTGGCCGCCGCGCCCACCGCAAGGCGCTGGTGCGGGCGATTGCACAAGACTTCCCCGACAACGCCGATGCGGTGGCCCTTCGGATCGCCGAGCACGCCGAAGCGCAGCAGCGGCCGGTGGTGCCGCTGTCGGCCGGACTGCGGCGACACGGGGAGTTCTTCGAGCCCAAGTACGACCCCGGTGCAGCCTATGACCTTTTGTTCAAACTCGACAAGGAGATCGAGGACAAGCAGTGGTTTGACGACATCGGCGAGTCGGAGATCGTCGACCGGTATCACCATGAAGTGCGCGAGTTGTTGACCGACTATGCCAGCAAATACTTTGATTACTGGCATCACAAAGTCAATGAAAAGGCGGAGATGGGCGAGTTTCCGGATTGGACCGAGTATCGCCAGCACCTGGTGGCTCTCGTGGATGAGCGGGCCGACGAGGTACAGAAGGGGTTGCGCAAGCTCCAAGAGCAGATCCTCGAGGCGCTTGAGCGCCTCCCCGAGCACTTGGTCGATCGCGGACGCCTGCGCGCCGCGCAAGGCGTCGCCCAGAAGCGGCTGGACCGGGTGCCCCCAGACGACCGTGGTGAGATCCAGGAGAGGATCGACAGTTGGGTCAAGCTCGACCCCGACCCCATCGTCGCGGGCACGGTTATCCTCCAGCTATCGGACGTGCAGTTGATGCGGCGCTACATGCCGCGTTTCTACCACGAGCCAATGGACGACCCGGAGTACGCGGTGATCCCCTATTGGGCGACGTTGTCGCTGCGTGGGCTGGAGTTGCTGGCCGAAGAGCGCGAGCGCCGCCTGCACGAGGCGATCAAGAAACTGGCCATGGTCCAAGGCGGCGGGGACGACCCAGCGGGCGAGGGCGATTTCCGGTCGCGGAAAGAGGAGGTTCTGCAGCTATTTGACCCGGAGGCTTTCCAGAGAGGCCGGCAACCCCACGGGGACGGGCAACGCGGCTTTACGCTGTATAAGAACCTCAACCGGCAGTGGGATCGCCTGACCGGAAGGCTGGTGGTGGACCACTGGGGCAAGCGATGGCTGCTCGAGACGCTGGAGTCGGAGGATCTGCCGACGTCCGAGGGGTGGCCAGACCTCAATGAGCTGCGCCAGCTCCCTGACCCCTGACCCGTTGGAGTTGTCATGGCCCGCGACCCCCGCAATTCCACGGCTCCGGCCGAGGCGTCCAGCCTCTGGGTCGCCGCCTTCGGCAAGCATCCGGGCTGGGACGACCACATCGAGGAGCTTGGGCTCGACACCCCCCGGCTCATCGAGCTGCGCCGGCTGGTGTACATCCACGGCATCGCCGGCAACGTCGATCGCGGGCGCTGGCAGGCCCTAGACGATGCTCAACGTATCGACTTCGGCCAATGGTTCATCCATCGCTGGCCGGCGGAGGTGGTGGTCGGCCGGCTCTGGCCGTCGACGGATCGCCATGGCCGCAGCCAGTACCCCATGATCGTCTGCGGCCACTGCCGCGGGGCCAGTTGGGTGTGGGTCCAGCAGCAGCTCATGCCCCGGCTCGAGGCGCTCGAACAGCAGTGCCGCGGCACAGCAAAGGCCGACCAGATCCGCGCCGCCATCGGCGACGCACGCCGCGAACTGCGCGAAAACCTGGCACGCACGCCGCCCGCGATCCTGACGGACCTGGCGCCGGCCCAAGCCTACTACGAACTGGCCCAGCAGCCGGAACACCGGGCCGACCGCGCCGCGCTATACCGCATCATGGCCCATCTGTCCCGCGCCCTGCCCACGCAGGTGCCGGATCCCCAGCGCTGTCCTCCGGCTCACATTCGCGTCACGCGCCAGCCCGGCGACGACTCCTGGCCGCTCATCGCCCGATTCAACGCCGTGCTCAACAGCCATGTTGGCGAACTGGTCCCCCGCCTGTTCCTTGTCCCGCACGAGCAGCCTTGGATGGACATCGTCGTCGGCCAAGCCACGGCCGCGGAATTGTTCTGCCTGCGGGCCTCGGCCGCGGCACTGCCGCCGGCCGACCAGGCCGCCAGTGAGCCCGAGGCCGCGTTTAAGCAGCGCGTCGATCAATGGATCGCCGGGCAGGTTCCCGCGCCCCCCCAGCCTGCCGGGGCCTCGCAACAATGGCCCGGCGTTGGTCCGGACATCGAGGCCTGGCGCGACGCCGCCGAATCCACGGCCGAACAACTCCGCGGACTCTTGCCCCGCCATCGCACCCGCACCGTTGGCGTGGCCGCAGGGCTCGTTGTCGCATTGCTGCTCGTGGGCAGCATCGGTCTTTGGCTGATGTCCGGGCGCGGGGGCGACGCTTCGCCACCGGGGCCCGAGCCCCCCGGCGACGATTGGCAGCGGCTCGTCCAGGCCCATGATCAGTGGTTTGATGATCTGCTGGCCCGGTTCGACGCCCCTGACACACGGGCCGCCTGGCGCGAACTGAGGCATCTGCGCCGCAATGTTGTTGAACCGCTGGAACAGGCCATCGAAGAAGGCAGGCTCCGTGGTCCGCGGCAGATCATCGGCGACGAGCGAGCCAACCTGAGTCTGCTCGCCGAAAGCCCACCGCGCGCGATTCACACCACCGAGGCCCAGCGACAGATCGCCGCCTCGCTCCGCGAAGTGCAGTTGATCGCCCAGGCGCTGCAACCGGGAGCTCTGCGAACACCTGGCGGCCGGCTCATCAGCGAGCTTGCCCAGGATCCCCGCTGGCAGGAGCGAGGCTGGTCGCGGCAACAGCAATGGCTGCGTGACCAACTCCAGGCGACGCGAGACGCGCGCGATCTTCCCGGCCTGGACGCCATCACGACGCTGCTGCGCCACGGCGAAGCACTTGACGAAGCCGACGAGCACGGCGAGCGGATCGAGGAGTTGGCGCGGCGGATCGACGAGACCGATGCCCCGGGACTCGACAAGCTCCGCCCGCTCCGCGCGTGGGCGCGGCAGCACGCGGAAGCACTGCCCCGCGATGCGTTCGACCAGTTCGCCCAGGCGCTCCGGGGACTGGTCAGCGCCTACGAGCCCGTGGAAACATTCCTCGACGAGCGCTGGCCCGAGGATGTTCAGCAACCGCTTTTCGAGGATGCGGTCGCCGGGCTTGACGAGCAGGCTTCGCCGTCGCAGCGGCTGGAAGGATGGCTGGCGGCGGCCCACGATCACGTCCGACTTGCCCCGGCCGCCGACCCGCGTGACCATGAGCAATGGGG
>SLDI01000050.1:0-3601 GCA_007125385.1 Phycisphaeraceae bacterium
CCCTCGCCCGAGCACCCCCTCCCACGACCGCCGCAGCTCCTCCAGGCTCACCAGGTTCGCCTCCGGCTCCTCCAGCGTTCCCGTGACCCGAATCCCCACGAGCTGGTCCAGCACCACGTCCACCATGTCCGAGAGCACCCCCAGCCGCGGCGTCGTCGGGTTGCGCGCCCGGACCGTCAACTCCAGCCGCTGGCTCGGGTAGTCCAGCGTGCCCACGCCGCTGAGCACCAGCGTCGGCGCCGCCAGGTGCAACTGCTCCAGCAGGATCGTCTCGCCGTCGATCACCGCCTCCAGCTCCGCGTCGCGGAACGCGCTGGCCGTCGGCAGCGTCAGGCTGGTCGCCGCCTGCAACAGCGCCAGCGTGATCGGCCGCTGATACAGCCGCCCATTGTCCACCCGCGCGTGCAGCCGACCGCGCCGCGACGCGGGCTCGCCCGGCACCAGCTCCAGCGTCAGGCTCGCCGTCAGCCGACCCGCGTCCGGGTCATCATCCGCCAGGCCTGCCTCAGGCTCGAGCACCGGCAGCGCCGCCGCGTTGTGCACCGTCAGCTCCAGCCGCGTCCGCCCCGCGTTGGCCGTGTCGATCCACCCTCGCCCGCCCAGCGTCCCGCCATGGATCCGGCCCACCAGTTCCCGGATCACCAGCCGCCCCGGCCGATCCGCTTCCGGCCTCAGGACCAGCGTCAGGTCCGTGATCGGCCGACCCGCCGCCTCGAGCGACTCGCCATGCAGCGCCAGCTCGACGCGCGGCTGGGCCACCCCGCGATGGTACGCCACGTCCAGCTCCAGCACGCCCTGGATCTGCGTCAGCTCCACGCCCAGGTCCATCGACGCGCCGTCAAGCCGCAGCCGCCCCTGGAAGCGGGCCAGCTCCTCGCCCTCGCCCGCCTCGGCGTTGTACGTCAGACGCGTGCGCGCCAGGTGCACCGGCCCCTGCGTCTCGAGTATCGCCAGCAGCCGCACCACCGCCTCGGGCAGCATCGCCGTCAGCGCCTCGTCCAGCTCGTGCAGCGTTCCGCCGACGTGCAGGTCCAGGCTTCGCGGGCCCTGCTCCGTCAGCTCCACCCGACCGTCGAGGCTGAACCGGTTGGCGCCCACCCGCCCGCTCACGCCCGCCAGCCGCACGCTCCCCGGCTCGACGCGCACCTGCCCCGCCATGTCACCGACACCCACGGGTCGCCCGTTCAACTCGAAGCGCAGCCGGCGCGGCAGCAGGTCGATGGCCCAGTCCTGCGGGCTCGTCACGTCGCCGCGCCCCGCCAGGCGGGCCTTGGCGTCGAAGCGGCCGATCGGCCGGTAACGCTCCAACAGCTCGCCCAGCGGCCGCCGCGCCGCGTGGCCGGGCGGAAGCAGCTCCAGCAGCTCATCCGATATCGGCAGGTCCACCGCTTCGACACGCAGGCGATGGCCGGCCTGGGCCTCGTCGCCCCAGGCGAAGCGCCCGTCGGCGATCAGCCTCCCCCCGCCGTACGCCGCCGTCAGCTCCTCCAGCCGCGCGACGCCCGACTCGAGGCTGAACCGGCCGGCCAGGTCGGTCAGCGTCAACCGCCCGCCGAACGGCCGCAGCGCCACATCGCGCGGCGTGAAGCTCAGCGAGAAGGCCGTGTCCCCCCCCGCGTCGGCGTCCGCGAAGATCCGGCCCGTGGCGCCGAGCCGGCCCGTGGCGTGGAGCTGGCGCAGCCAGCGGCGCTGACGCTCGGGCAGCGACGCCAGCAGCAGCTCGTCGATCGGCAGCACCGCGTTGTCCACGTGCAGCTCCGGCGTGACCTGCCGGGCCTCGGGGTCGATGTGCACGATCCCTGCGATACGCCCGCTCGCCCCGGTCGGCCCGGCGACGAGGATGTCCTCGACGCGGACGCGCGTGCGCTCGATCGCCAACCGCCCGCCGGTGGCCCGCAGCGGGTAGGGCCAGTGCCGCAGCAGGCCGTGCACCGGCTCGACGGGCCGGATGACAGACTCGATCGCCACCCGGCCGTGCGTCTGCTCCGTGCCCAGCCGGCGGGCCTCGAGCGTCAGCGCGGCGGTGCCGGCGGCCAGATCGAACACGGGCACATCGGGATTCACACTCGCCCACGCCTGCCACGGCCGCGGGTCCGAGGGCCGGATCAGCCCCTGCCGGATCAGCCGGCGATGCCCCGCGGCGTCAAAGAACATCGCCAGCGCCTGCCGCTGCCGCGGCCGCAGCGCCTGAAACAGGTGCCGGTCGATCGCCAGCTCCTCGCCGGTGACCGTCACATCGATCGGTCCGCGGCCGAACGGCGGGCCCAGCCGCCCGTCGATGCGCACCTCGCCGCCGACCGGCGTCCGCCCGACCAGGCCGTCAAGGTGCAGCTCGTCGTTGGTGAAGTTGACCTGGCCGACCACGTCCCTGAGCGGGTAGGGGAAGCGGTCGTACCGGCCCGACGCCTGCGCCACCGCCAACTGCCCGTCGTAGCGCAGCTCCTCGCCGGGCCCGGCCCGGTACAGATGCACCCGCGCCTGAAACCGCCCGCGGGGCTCGAAGCGGCGATACGCCCGCGCGATCTGCTCCGTCAGCCCGGCCAGCGCCGGCGGCTCGTCGGTCAGCTCGAACGCCTCCGTCCGCACGTGCAGATCCAGCGGGGCGTCCAGGCTCAGCCCCTCGACGCGGCCGTGCACCTGGTACCCGATGCCCTCGAGCCGGCCGCGGAGCTGCTCGATCTGCAGCGTCTGGCCCGCCAGCGTCAGCCTCGCGTGCACGTCCGTCATCCGCGGGTCGATCTCCGCCACCGGCAGCGACAGCGACACGTCGCGCATGATCAGCTCCGCCCGCGTCTCGGCCGGCCGCTCCGGGTGGTACGTCAGGGCGATCGTCGGCACCTCCCCCTCCGGGTCCAGCCGCTGCCACCACCGCCGCAGGTCCTCCGGCAGCAGATACCGCTGGCCGTGCACGAAGCGGAAGTTCTCCAGCCGCGCGTCGATCCGCGGCTGGGCCAGGTCGATCATCCCCACCAGCCCCAGCGTCACGGCCGGCTGGTCGTGGTCGTCCGCCCGCTGCCGCAGCGAAAAGTGATACGCGCTGGCCACCTCGCCGTCCTGCGCCAGCACGCCGTCCAGCGGCAGCGACGCCCGCCCGTGGTACGCCAGCTCCGCGTCCAGCTCCCCGAACTGCATCCGCCCGTCGTGCACCGTCAGCTCCGGCAGCGTCCGGGGCAGGCGCATCGCCGGAGCGTCGGGCCGCGGCGTCAGCAGCCGCTGGTAGGTGTAGCGGTGCGCCGCGTGGTCCTCGGTCAGGTACAGCCGCGGCTCGTCGAGGGCGATCCGCTGGATCGGCAGCCGGCCGGCCGCCAGCGCCCGGCCGTCGAGCTGCACCACGGCCCCCCGGACCTCCAGGAGTCGGCCGGCCTGGCCGGGCAGCTCCGGCAGCGACAGCGACAGGCCCTGGATCGTCAACTGCCCACGCCGGTCCAGATGAGCCATCGCCACCTCGACATCCGCGCCCGTGGCCCGGCTCAGGCCCGTGGCCAGGATCCATGTCAGCGGCCCAGGCCGGGTCACCACGAACAACCCCAGCAGCAGCAGCGCCACGCTCGCCAGCAGCGCCACCGCCACGCGCCGCAGGCGGCGACGCCCCGGCCGCAGC
>SLDI01000231.1:0-3592 GCA_007125385.1 Phycisphaeraceae bacterium
AGCCGCCGGCGCCGAAGCTCTGCGGCCCGCCGATCATCGCCAGCCCGCCGCCGAGGTCGTTGACGTAGCGCGCGAGCATGCGCTGCTGGGCGGTGGTGATCTCGTGGGCGGCGACGTTCTGGAGCACGACGGCGTCGTAGCGCTGAAGCTGCGTCAGGTCGGCCGGCAGGGCCCCGGCGGTGGCGAGCTCCACGTCCATGCCCCGGTCGCGCAGGGTGCGCGGCAGGATCGCCCCGGCGTCGCCGCCGAAGCCGTCGACCACCAGGATGCGTCCTTCGCCGTGCACCAGCGTCATCGTCTCGGCGCGGTTGTTGGCGGTGATCGCATCCTCACGCGGACCGGCGGGCTCGAACACCGCCTCGAAGCGGTTGGCCCCGGCGTGGTCCAGCGGTATCGGAATCTCGCGCACCAGCACGTAACGCCGCCCCCCGCCGCCACTGCCCCCGGCATCGCCCCCTTCGTCGGCCTCGGCCTCGGCCTCGACCGTCCATTGATCGCGCGCCACCGGGATCGCCGACGTCTCGCCCTCGTCGGTGCGGAATCGCATCGGCTCGCCGTCGTGCAGCAGGCGGATCGTGCCCCGGGCGCGGTGCGTCGCCCGCAGGGCGACGCGCACGGCGGCGGTCTGGCCCTGGTGGGCGTGGGCCGGGGCGTAGACCCCCTCGACCATCACCTCGCGGTCGAGCTGGTAGGGCAGCGGCAGGACGTCGATGGCGATGCCCGCGGCCGCCGCCTCACGTGCCGCGGCCAGCACCGCCTCCTCGCCCCCGCCTTCGCCGCCGCCCTCGCCCCCGCCCTCGTGACCGTCGCTGATGAGCACGAGCCTCGCGCCGGTGTCCGGCGGGAACATCGCCCGGGCCGTGTGGATCGCCGAGGCGGTGTCCGTGCCCTCGACGCGCTGCGGCACGATGCCGAAGTCCAGCTCCAGCCCGGGCCGGGGCAGGCGGCGCACCGTCGGCCGGCCGTCGTAGGTCACGATGCCCAGGCGGTCGTCTTCCCTGGCGTCGTGGCCGGCGTGGGTCAGCCAGTGGCGTACCCAGCGCTCGATGCTCTGCTCGCCGTCGAGCTGGCCGTCGCTCTCGAGCAGGGGGCTGGGCGGCTGGGCGAAGCGGCGGACCGACTCCGACTCGTTGACCAGGGCGATGACGGAAAGGTCGTGGTGGCGCTGCACGCCCTGGAGCCCGGCGATCATGGCCACCAGCACCGCCAGCACCGCCAGGCGCAGGGCGATGGCCGTCCACCGCCGCACCGGGTCCAGCGTCGCCAGGCTGCGCATCCCCAGCCAGACGATGGGCACGGCCAACAGCAGCAGCCAGAGCAGCCCGGGTTGGTCGAAGCGGAAGTTCAAGAGCGGCAGTTGTCACCCATCTTCACGAGGACCGGCGGGCCCGCGGCAACAGCCAGAGCAGCAACAGCGAGCAGCTTACGCTCACCGTCACGGCCAACGTCGCTTGCCCAAGGGTGCCAATGCCGAGATCGACAGTCAGTCCGGCCGTCAATCCGGCCATCAGCCCACCCATCCCCATTGTTACACCACGGGTTCGATCATCCATGAGTCACCCTTTTCACAAGCGCGGTGCCACTGACAAGCGGAGGCCGCGGAGCTTGTCAGTGCCGATCGGCGCTTAACGCCCACGGCGTCTCACTCCTGCTCCGCCGCCGGCAACTGCCGGAAGTACTCGCGGATCGACTCGTGGTAGCGGCGCGGCACGCGGTCCTCGGTGACGGCCTGCTCGGCTTCGGTGCGGGCCTCGGTGACGGCCTCGTCGAACTGGAGGCGGGCCTCGCCGGCCTCGACGGGCCCGGGCTCGCTCCATGAGGCGATCACGCGCCCGGCGCGGGCCTGGCCGGAGTCGTCGATCCCCCGGCGGTCGGAGCCCTCGACCTGGCGATGCTCGCCGATCGGGTCGCTGCCGCTGCCCGCCCCGGCGCCCTGCCCGCCGGCGCCCGTGCCCCGGCTCAGGCTCTGGCCGCCCTGGCCGGACTCGCTGAGCGTGCGCTCGGCGGCGGCGCGGGTGATGGCCATCTGCTGGAGGCGGTACTGCATCGCCACGAGCTGGCCCAGTTCGCCCTGCGCCTCGCCGGCGGACTGGCCGAACTGCCCGGCGTTGCCCGAGCCCAGGCCCTGGCACATCCCGCCCATGCACTGGCCCAGGCTCTGGCACATGCCCGCGGCCTGCTGCTGCGCCTGCCTTTGCTGCTGTTGCTGAGCCATCTGCTCGGCCATCTGCTGCGCCTCCTCGGCGCTCATGCCCTGCTCCTGGAGCGCCTCCTCCAGCGCCTGGCGCAACTGCTCGGCGTCCATCTGCTGAAGCGCCTCGATCTGCTCGGCCGTCAGCCCGGCCTCGGCCATCGCCGCCGCCATCTGCTCGCCGATCGCGTCCGCCTCGGCCTGGGCCTGCTCGGCCAGCTCCTGCAACTGCTCCTGCAACTGGGCCAACTGCTCCTCGAGCTGGCGACGCTGCTCCTCGCTGAGCTCGCCCGCCTGCACCTGCTGGCTCAAAGCCTCGAGCTCGCGCTGCGCCGCCTCATAATCGCCCCGCCGCAGCGCATCGCCCAGCTCACGCCCCGGCCCCTGCCGGTCCAGGTCGAGCTGGCTGAACATCGACCGCAGCGACTCGGCCTGTCCCGCCTCCTGACGATGCAACTCGTCCAGGCGGTCGCGCAGCTCCGTGACTTCCCGCGCCAGCTCACGCCGGTCCGCGTCCGTGCGCAGCTCGCGATCGCTCAGCGACGCCAGGCGGTCCATCAGCTCGTCGACGTCGGCTTCCTCGAGCGGCCGCTCGGCGAGGCGCTCGGCGTCGTCCTGCTGCTCGGCGCGGCGGGCCTCGTCCTGCTGCTCCTGCTCCTGCTCCGCGGCCGCCTGCTGCGCCGCCTCGCGGCCGAACAGGTCCAGGTCGGCGGGCACGAACGCCAGCAGCATCGCCAGCACGACCGCCGCGGCGGGCACGGCCGCCCATGTGCGTCCACCCTGCCAGGGCATCGCGTCGCGCAGCACCACGCGGTCGGCGGCCTTGCCGGCGTCGGCGATGACCTGCCCGGCCATCGGCTCGTGGCGCTGGTCCCGGGCGTAGAGCCCGCTGCCGAGGCGATCCTTGAGTCCCAGCCGGTCGTCGAGCATGGCGGCGACGGCCTCGGGGGTGGGGATCGCCAGCGACGCCGTCGCCAGGGCCCCGGCGAGCGCCGCGACGGCGAGCACGATGTAGGCCGACAGGGGCCAGCCGCCCGCCGGCACGCCGAAGAGGCGGTGAGCGAGGACCATCGCGGCCGCGGCCGCGAGGGCGGCGAGCGACCACCACGCCAGGTCGCGCAGGCCGCGGGTCAGCAGCAGGCGACGGCGGGCACGGGCAATGCAGCGATCGAGGGTGTCCATGAGCAAGCTCCCGGACTTCGGTAAGCATCTTGACGCGCAAGGCCGCGCCGGGTTCCCTTCCCATCTTATCGGCGGTGGCCGGCGGGGCCTAGCCTCAATTCGGCAATCTCCGGGCCCGCCCCCCGCCACTTCCCCGCCACGCCCCCCGCCGTTTCCCCGCCGCTTGCGGCTTCGCGAGGCGGTTCGGCAGGGGGCAGCTCACGTGCTGCCGACCGCTTC
>SLDI01000287.1:0-3591 GCA_007125385.1 Phycisphaeraceae bacterium
ACACTCCCCGCCACACTCCCCGCCACACTCGCCGTCGCGCTGCCGCTGACCGCCTGCGACGACCAGGCCGGGCCCGCACAGCTCGATGCGCCCGCGCCGCCGGCGTCCACCCCCGCCGCGCCGCCTTTGACCGCCGAGGACGCCCGACCGCGGGACACAGGCGATACGGCTCCCGCGGCCGTGCTGCGCGACGCCGACGATCAGCCGGTCGATCTTGGCGCGGTCTACGCCGAGGCGCCGACCATGCTGCTGTTCTACCGCGGCGGGTGGTGCCCTTACTGCAACGAGCAGCTCGCCGCCGCCGCCCAGGCCGAGCCGGAGATCCGCGAGATGGGCATCCAGGTCATCGGCGTCAGCCCCGACAGCCCCGCCACGCTGCGCGACAACCCGCTGGATGTCGAAGTCAACTACCGCCTGCTCTCGGACAGTTCCATGCAACTGGCCCAGGCGTTCGGCGTGGCGTTCCGCGTCGATGACGAGACCGTGGCGCAGTACGAGGAGTACGGCATCGATCTCGCCGCCGCCGCCGGCGAAGCGCACCACCTGCTGCCGGTGCCCGCGGTCTACCTCATCGACACCGAGGGCGTGATCCGCTTCGCCCACTGGGACGCGGACTACCGCGAGCGCCTGGATCGCGATGAGCTGATTGAAGCGGCGCGACAGATGGCGCGGTAGCGAGGCGACGCGAAACAGCCACGGATGCACACGGATAAGCAGGGGGCTTGCGTGCCGGGTGCCGTGGTCTTGGCGAATGCCAAGGCCACGAACGGGCACGCAGCATCGTGGCCTTGGCGAGCGGACTCGCCAAGACCACGGCCCCCGCACCTCAATCGTTCACCGCGTTGCGTGGCACCTCGTGCCCGAGCCGGCCTTGATTCGTGGCGGGACACGCCGATAATGACAGTAATGGCTAAACGCTACACCATCAGCGACGGCAGGCTCGTCCTGCACCTGACGCCCGACGAGGACGGCTGGTACTGCGTGACCTCACCCATGCAGCCGGGCATGGTCACGCAGGCCAAGTCGATTCCCGAAGCGTTCGAGATGGCACGCGACGCGATCAAGGAACTGCGCACGGCCCGGCGGGAGCTATACGGCCAATCTGCGTAGGCTGGGTAGAGACACCATTATCAGCGAGCCCATCATGCCTGAGCCCCTGACCAAGCAACAGATCGACGCCGCCCTCAACGACCTGCCCGGCTGGAGCCATGCCGACGACAAGCTTGTGCGCAAGTTCGAGTTCGGCAGCTTCAAGGAGGCGGTGAGCTTCCTCGTGCGCGTCGCCTTCGAGGCCGAGGCCCGCGACCATCATCCCGAGGTGCACAACGTCTTCAAGTGGGTAACCCTCTCGCTCAACACCCACGACGCCGACGGCAAAGTCACCGAAAAAGACGTCGACCTCGCCCGCGCCATCCACACCATCGACTGGACCCGGCACGACTGAGACCGCCGGCGCGAATGTAGGGTGGGTAGAGCGAAGCGACGGGTGCCGTGGTCTTGGCGAATGCCAAGGCCACGAACATGGGCTCTGCGCACCGGTACACAATCGGACCCGCACGTTCGTGGCCTTCGCATTCGCGAAGACCACGGCACCCGGTTGCGGCATCCGTCACCGCGCCTGCGACGAGGCGGTACCGTACGGCAACATGATGAGAATCGCGAGCGACAGCGCGCCGGCCCCCAGAATCAGGCAGAGATGTCCCAACAACAGGCCGACCGCGAGGGTCATGTCCACGACAAAAGGCAAAACCAGGGCCCATCCTGCCCCCGCAAGTACGCCGGCAACACCCAGCCGCGCCAGCGACAGGCCAAGCGCAGCGACCAGCCCGATGGCGAGCATGAATCCAAACGCCCCCACGATGCCGAGATACGCGGCCTCCACGAGTCCCAGCCCAACGCCGAGGCCGCCAACCTCGAATCCATGGCGACTGCCCGGCCCAGCAGTAACCGCGCCGTAGACATTCCACCCTCCATAGAGGACCGCAACAGTAATCCAGAACACAAACCCTGCGCGGATCGAATGACCAGGCAACACGATCTCCCTGCGGCTGGCATGTCGCCCAGGCCTACCCGGCGCGAAACCGGGTGAAATTCGCCTCGCAGCCCCGACCCACCCACATCCCACGACACGCCAATCAGAAATCCGCAATCAAAAATCCGAAATCCCCAACCCCTCCCCCCCCCGCCATCTGCGACGACTTGTGGGCCGTGTGATCCGTCGGCTTGCGGTACTGGCGCAGATCCAGCGCCCGAAAGTAATCGATCGTCTTCGCCAGACCCTCACGCAACTCCACGCGCGGCCGCCAGCCGAGCTTCTCACCCGCGAGCGTGATGTCCGGCCGACGCTGCGCCGGGTCGTCCGCGGGCAACGGCATCGTCACCAGCTTGCTCTTGGACCCCGTCATCTCCACCACCAGCTCCGCCAGCTCGCGGATGGTGAACTCGTGCGGATTGCCCAGGTTCACCGGGCCCGTGAAGCCCGGCGTAGCGTCCATCATTGCGATGATGCCGTCGACCAGATCATCGACATAGCAGAACGAGCGCGTCTGCGCCCCTTCGCCATAGAGCGTGATGTCCTCGCCGCGCAGCGCCTGGATGATGAAGTTGGAGACGACGCGCCCGTCATAGGGGTGCATCCGCGGGCCGTAGGTGTTGAAGATCCGCACCACGCGCACGTCGAGCTTGTGCTGGCGGTGGTAGTCGAAAAAGAGCGTCTCGGCGCACCGCTTGCCCTCGTCGTAGCAGGCGCGCACGCCGATCGGGTTGACGTTGCCGCGATAGCTCTCCGGCTGCGGGTGCACGTCCGGGTCGCCATACACCTCGCTGGTCGACGCCTGGAGGATGCGCGCCTTGCACCGCTTGGCCATGCCCAGCAGGTTGATCGCCCCGAGCACGGAGGTCTTGACCGTCTTGATCGGGTTGAACTGGTAATGCACCGGCGACGCCGGGCACGCCAGGTTGTAGATCTGGTCGACCTCCAGCCATAGCGGATGGCTGATGTCGTGGCGCAGCAACTCGAAATTGGACTTCTCCAGCAGGTGGGCGACGTTGGTCTTCTGACTGGTGAAGAAGTTGTCGGCGCAGATGACGTCGTGCCCGGCGTCGACGAGGCGCTCGCAGACGTGCGAGCCGAGGAACCCCGCTCCGCCCGTGACGAGAATGCGATGGATGGTCTGTTCGCTCATGGTCGCGACATGGCCCGACCCGGCCGCGCTCGCGCGCTTTGCCGACGAGGGCGCCGAGCGCTCCGTGGGCCGCATGCTCGAGATCGTCGTGGCGGTGCGCGCGGTGCGCTCCCGCTACAACATCTCGCCCAAGCAGGGGCTCGACGTGGTCATCCGCACGCAGGCAGCAACGGACGACGAGATGCTCGCCGCGGAGTTCGGCTACGTGCACGCGCTCGCGGGCATCGACTCGGTCTCGGCGAGCGTGGACGCGATCAAGCCGCCGCACTCCGTGAGTGCGGTCGCCGCCGGCATGGAGGTCTACGTTCCCCTCGAAGGCATCGTCGATTTCGAGGCAGAGCGCGCGCGGGTCGCCAAAGCGCTCGCCTCGGCGGCAGAGGACCTCGCGAAAGTCGAGCGCAAGCTC
>SLDI01000485.1:0-3586 GCA_007125385.1 Phycisphaeraceae bacterium
AAGACGTCGATCCGGCCCTCGTCGTCGTGCAGCCCGGCGAACTTCTGACCGTCCCAGCCCATCAGATCCAGGTCTTGCTCGTCATAACTGTTGATGGCGGACGGATCGTGTGCAGCATGTTCAGGTTGTCGTTGAACCGGGCGGCGCTGTCCTCGTGCCACCGCTCGCTTTCCAGAACCCAGTCCACGGCCCGCTGGGCCGCGACCTCGTCCGCCTCCCCGAGCTCCCGCATCACGGCCCACAGACGCCACTGCCGCCGCGTGTCAAGAGCCTTCACGAACTCCGGGTTGTCCGCGATCTTGCGAAGCTGAGCCTCCACCGCCGCCCGCTGCTCCTGGTCGAGCATCGGCGCGGCCGCCTTGGCGAAGAGGATCAGAGCGAAGGAGCCGTGACCGGCCAGGTAGTCCTCGTCGCTGAGGTGGTTCGCCCACAGATGCTCGGCCAGCGCGGCGCGTTCCGCGTCGTCGAACGCCCAGGAGTCGAAGGCGGCCGCGCGCTCCTCGCTCGCCACCAGGGCAACGAGTTCGTCGTGCTCCAGTTCCTGCCAGTTCGCCGGGAACGTGTCAGCGGCGCTTGGCAGCGCCACCGTCAGGGCCGTCATCAGCGCCAAGGTCCTGATCGAAAACCGGGTGGCCGTCAACATGATCTGTTCTCCTTGCGCTTCGAATCCGGACGGGCGTACGACAACTGTCCTCAGCGTCCGCTGAGGCTTTCCCTCGATCCGATCAACCTGCACCTGACCTCAGTCCTGGCCGATTGCGCCGCGTCGCAGCGCGCAGGGGCTTCTGCCCAGCAGCTTCTCCTGGCGACGCAATCCCATGACCTCCGGCGGCCCATGGCCCGATTTGTGGTGAACGAGAAACCCCGGGGAGCCTCCGGAACGACATGAGGGAAAGGCTCCCAACTGAAGGTCCAGTTTCCGCGCCACCGATGCGCTGTCAATCCCCCAATGGTCGATTTTTTTGGATTTTTCCGCGGATGTCGCGCGCCGCGTCGGCATGTCCGGCAACGAACGAACTTTAGCTTCGATGCTCAGCCTTCGCTCATCAGGCTACCCTGCTCCACCCTCGTCATCGTGGCGCACTCACGCCACCGTTCTGCTCCGCGCTGGCGCACACCGGGGGCGGTAACTCATGCGCTGCACCTTCATCGGCAATCTGAGGCACGAAGTTGGTGCATGCAACTGACTAACTCAATGAGGTGTTACTCGCGGTTCGTTCCATCACCGTAGCGGCACGTTCAACACCGACTGCTCGCGCGAGTTGGTGTGGATGCGCACGTAGCCGCGTGGTTCCTGGCCCTCGCCCAGCTCGCCGATGGGGCGGACCGGCACCTGCACCGACCCGCCCGGCTCGATCGCCTCACGCGGCACGGCCGCGAAGACGCTGCCGGGGCGGACGTCGGCGCGGCTGTAGAGCAGGCGGATCGGCTCGTCGCTGCGGTTGTGGACGGTGACGGTGGTTTCTCCGGCTTCGACGAGCTGCGCGGCGTCGGCCTGGGCCGGCGCGATCGCCAGCGGGATGCCGATCTCGGCTTGGACGGTCAGCTCGATGACCGGCAGGCCCGGCTCGTTGGTGTACAGGACGATGCCCTTGGCATAGCGCTGCGGGTCAGGCAGAGCCTCGAAGCGGATCGGGATCTCAATGGTTTGACCGGCCGGAATCACCTCGGGCTCGTCGAGCACGTTGGTGCAGATGCATTCGACCTCCACGCGGCGGATGGTCAGGTCGCGGTCGAGTGGGTTGTGCACGGCGAAGGCGAACTCGCGGGTCCCGCTGGTGGGCACGTAGCCGAGATCGTGAGGCGGCGGCGGATCGAAGTCGATCGGTGCGTGCCGGCCGGGCATGGAGGTGGCGAGGTCATGGACGGTGGCGTCGGCGTCGGCGGTGGCGGGGGCGGGGGTTCCGGGGGTCCATTTTTCGTCGTTGACCTGAACGACGAGACCATCTTCGAGGTGCACGGTGGTGGGCGTGGAAAAGAACCAACTGCGGCTGTCGGTCAGTTGGGCGTAGCGCCAGCCGGCCTGGCGCACGGCGCTGCGCGGCGTGGACGGGTGGTAGGGCGGTATTTCGACGAGCATGCGGCGCGTGTGGCGCGGCGGCGGGCCGGCCTCGAGCTTCTCGTCAACGTGACGCCGGCAGGCGGGGCAGGTGTGGCGGTAGAAGATGATTTCCCACTGGCCGTGCCGGAGCCGTTCGCCCTGGTCGATGGCGGTGAAGATGGGAAGTTGCCCGCCCAGCCACTGCTCCGGTTCGGCGTAGGCTCGGGCTTGGTCCGGCCTGTCGGGATCGAAAGCCTCGCGTCGGTCCTGGGCCATGAGCACGAGCGTGGGCAGCGCCACAATGGTGATGGCGGCGGCGAGGCCTGCCGGGCCGTTGCGCGGCATGGGGCTGAGCCAGCCCCCTCCACCGGACCTGCCCGAAGGCTTGGGCAATGTCAGGCCGAGCGCCAGGATGATCCCGAGGTTGATCAGCGCGCTGACCCATGGATGGATCTCGATGGCACCGTAGCACCCGCAGCTTTCATAGCCCATGTGGCCCATGGAGAAGTTGACGGTGATGAAGATGAGGAAGCAGAACAGGGCCGCGACGTGGGCGAGGCGGCGGGTCAAGCCGCTGATGAGCCAGAGGCCCAGGGCGATCTCGAAGGCGACGAGACCGTGGGTGAGGATGCCGGCCGGCGGCGGCTCGAGCCAGATGGCCTGGTAGGCCTTGAGCCCGGCGGCGGTCAGCAGGACGAGGCCGGTGAGGATGCGGGCGGCGTGGCCGAGCAGGAGCCGGTTGTCGGCCTGCTCGGTGTCGCCGGCGAACCAGGAGCGGATGCGGAGCTGGGTCATGATGTGGCCTCCGGAGCGGTGGTGCATGGTGGGAATGGTGTGGTGCGTTGGCTGTGGCGGGGGTGGCGGCTGTGGCGGGGGTCAGTCGCGGGTTACGAGGCGGGACAGATGTTCGTGTGCCCAGGCCAGCCAGTCGGGGCGCGTGTCCTTGAGCACGAGGTCCTCGAGCTGGCGGCGCACGTCGCTGTCGCGGTCGCCGCGGCGCAGGCGGCTGCGTACGAGGTTGCCCAGGATCTCGACGTTGTCGGGCGCCAGGTCGTGGGCGTCGGTGTAGTGGACGATGGCGTCGTCGAGCCGGCGGGCGTGTTCCAGAACCAGCCCCAGGTTGTTCCTCGGCTCGGGCTGGTCGGGCATGAGCTTGATGGCGTACTCGAAGCGCCAGGCGGCCTCGTAGAGCTTGCGCTGTTGGAAGTAGATCTTGCCCAGGTTGTTATGGGCCGGGCCGAACATGATGTCGGCATCGAGCGCCTCACGCAGCAGGGCTTCAGCGGCGTCGATGTCGCCGGCATCGATGGCGGTCAGCGCCAACTCGTGCTTGGCACGGGCGAGCTCCGGCTGCGCGGCGCCGCTCTGCGCCGCATCGGCGCCCCTGTGGGGACGCGAGCTCTGGGCTTGGCAGCCGATCAGCGGGCTGACGATCGAGACGATCATGATGGCAATCAGCAGGTGTTTCATGGTCGCTGTTCCGAGTCGAGCAGGGCCGCGCGTGGTGAGCGCGTTACTTCCTCGCGAGGGGCGTAAATGAGGTAG
>SLDI01000666.1:0-3585 GCA_007125385.1 Phycisphaeraceae bacterium
GCTCCTCGGGCAGGCTGTCGAGCTGGACGCGGATACGGCTGGCGGCCTCGTCGATCAGGTCGATCGCCGTGTCGGGCAGCACCGGCTCGTCCACGTCGATGATCCGGTCACGCACGTCCTGCGGCAGGCGCGCGACCATCCGCTCCAGATCCTCACGCTCCTCCTGCATCGCCACCATCCGCTCCCGGAATCGCCGCACCTGGCGATCCAGCGCGTCCACCTCCGTCGACAGATGCGCGATCCGATCCGACGCCTGCACCAGCCGCGTCCGCTGATCCACCGACTCGTCACGACGACGGTTCAGCTCCTCCGTCTTCGCCGCCAGCAGATCCGCGTTGCGCTGCTCGGCCGCGGTCAGCCGCTCCAGCGACGCCTCCCACTTGTCCAGTTGCGCCCGCGCCTCGCGCGCCGCCGACTGCGCGTCCGCCAGACGCGACTGCAAGTCCGTATTCGACGAGCTCAGGCTCTCGATCTGCGCGTTGAGCTGGGCCTCACGCTCCTGCAAACGCTCACGCTCGGCGGCACGCTCATTCTGCGCCGCCAGCGCGCTGCGCTCCGCGGCGCGGCGCTCGGCCTCTGCATTGCGCGCCCGCTCGTCGTAATTCTCCGCCTGCGCGACGAACGATACCGTCACCGCCACCAGAAGAATCGACAAGACCGTCACGAGAACGACGAATACCTTGCTCAGCGTGCTCAATGTGTGTCCTCTCTTGCCGCGGTTACCAATTCGGCTCGGCTCAGCGCCTCCCCGCCACCACACCCGCCCCGCCACACCCGACAATCGCCCCATTATCTACTTAACCCGCCCGTCCCTGTCAAACCCCACCCCTGTCAAATCCCACCCCCGCCACGCCCCCACCACACCCGCACCACCGGGTGGAACCCGGTGCCTGGCCCCCCGCCCGCCAACCCGTGCCCGCTCCCCCTTCTGCATTCTGCTTTCTGAATTCTGCATTCTGAATTCACCGCCCCGCCGCCACGATCGCCGCCGCCGCCGACAGCCGCACCTGCTCGCTGTCGTCCTCCAGCAGCCGCTCCAGCGCCCGTGTCGCCCGGGGATCGGAAATCAGCCCCAGCCCGAACGCCGCCTGCGCCCGCACCGGCGCCTCACGCGACCGCGTCCCTTCCAGCATCGCCTCCAGCCCCACCGGCGCCCCCAGCCGCGCCAGACCCTCCGCCGCCGCCAGCCGGATCTCCAGCGGCTGCTCGTCGTGCAGCATGTACTCCATCGCCGGCTTCATCCGCCGATCACCCAGCCGTCCCATCATCGACAACGCCACCACCCGGATCTCCGGCAGGTGCGAGTACGCCGCCGCACGGATCGCGCTGCGCGCCCGTTCGTCGCCCAACTCCACCAGCGCCTCGGCCACCTGGATCCGCACCAGCGCGTGCTGCACCTCCTCCACGCGCGGCATCGGCATCTGCGCCATCTCCCGCAGCATCCCGATCGCCGACGCATCCCCCATGCGCCCCACCACCATCGCCACGTTCGACCGCAGCCCCGGGTCCGGCGCCGCCAGCAGCCGCGCCAGCGGGCTCACGTCCACCTCCTGCCCCGTCGCCGACGCCGCGTAGATCGCCGCCGCCCGCACGTGGTACGACTCATCCTCCAGCCGCTCCAGAGCCGCCGGCCCCAGCTCCTCGATCCCCAGATCGCCCACCAGCATCAGCGCCGCGAACCGCACCGCCTGGTTCACGTCGCCCAGGGCACGCTCCGCCAACGGCCGCGCCTCCTCCGGCACCGGCTCGATCGCCTCCATCGCGTTGGCACGCATGTTCGGGTCCCGGCTCGTCGCCGACGCCCGGATCTGCTCCAGCGCCCGCGGGCGCAGCTCCGGCGTCGAGCCCTCCCCGCCCCCGCTCGCCGCCGTCAACTGCGCACAAGCCGGGCACAACACCAACGCCACGCCTGCCAGGGCCAGCACCACGGGCCAGCCGAATCGCCGGGTGTTCATCATCGCCTTCCTCTTGTCATGGGGCGGCCGGACGCCCTGCCGGGCAGGGCAGAGGCCATGGTATACGCCCGCCGACGACGGGTGAAGCTCCGGACCCGCCCCGGCCTACAATTTCCGCTCCCAGCCGACCGCGAGCCCCACGCCCATGACCGTCCTTCGACACCTGGCACCACTGAGCTTGATTCTCGCCGCCGCCCTGGCGCCGCTGAACCAGGCCCACGCCCAGGTCTACCCCCAGCTCCTGCCGCCCACCCTCTCCGACAACGCCCGCATCTCCGTGCTCACCATGGACCCCGGCCCCGCCATCCATGCTCGCTTCGGCCACACCGCCATCCGCGTCCGCGACCCCCAACAGGGCATGGACATCGTCTTCGATTACGGCCAGTTCTCCTACGACGACCCCATGTTCATCCCCCGCTTCATCCGCGGCCAGCTCGACTACCTGCTCGGCGTCTCCCAGGCCGAGCACGTCCTGCCCCACTACGCCGCCCAGCGCCGCCGCGTCATCCAGCAGAAACTCCGCCTCACCCCCGACGACCGCCAGGCCATCTACCGCCTGCTCGTGGACAACGCCCACCCCGACCGCGACCCGCCCCACCGCTACCGCTACCGCTTCCTCGACGACAACTGCTCCACCCGCGTCCTCGACGCCATCGACCACGCCCTCGGCGACCGCCTCGTCCTTCCCCGCGACACCACCGACCCGCCCACCTACCGCCAGGCCATCATGGCCCACCTCGACGACGCCCCGCTGCTCGGCCTGGGCATCAACCTCGGCCTGGGCCGGCCCGTCGACACCCCCATGACCCTGCGCCAGACCGCCTTCCTTCCCCTGCCGCTGAAGCACCTGCTCGACGACGCCCGCGTCATCGCCGCCGACACCGGCCAAGCCCGCCCGCTCGTCATCGAAAAGCGCGACCTCTACCGCCCCCGGAACCCCGCCATGGCCGCCGCCGACCCCGGCCTGGCACGCCACTGGCCCGCCGCCGCCCTCTGGGCCGCCTTCGCCCTCGCCCTGGCGCTGAGCATCCGCCATCGGCGCGTCGCCGCCACCCGCAAGCCCCGCCGCCTCGGCGACGCCGCCCTTCTCGCCATCGTCGGCCTCGGCGGCATCATCCTCCTCGGCCTGGCCGTCGCCACCGAGCACGAAGTCACCGCCCCCAACCTCAACCTCCTCTGGGCCTGGCCCACCCACCTCATCGCCGCCGCCGCCCTCCTCCGCTGGCCCGCCCACCGCCTGCTCCGCGCCTACCTCGGCCTCACCGCCGTCGCCCTGGCCCTGCTCGCCGTCGCCTGGCCGCTCATCCCCCAGCCCCTGCCCTGGGCCATCCTCCCGCTCACCCTCCTCCTCGCCCTCCGCGCCGCCGACCGAGCGTGGGGATGGAAGAAACCACCGATGCACACGGATGCACACCGATCAGAAAAGGCGTCGGCACCCCCCAGCTAACGCCCGTCCTGAGCGGAGCGAAGGGCGGGATTTCCGGAAGCGCGCACGTGCGCGTCAGGCGGTCGTGAGTCTTTGACCGAAATCCCGCCCTTCGCTCCGCTCAGGACGGGCGTTAACTGGGGGGTGCCGATGCCGTTTCCGATCGGTGTGCATCGGTGTGCATCGGTGGTTTCTTCCATCCCC
>SLDI01000651.1:0-3577 GCA_007125385.1 Phycisphaeraceae bacterium
CGCGCGAGCTGAGTCTGCCCGATCGGGACGCGGCCAGGCGGTGGATCATCGAGCACCAGTTCGGCCGGCGAAACCTCACTCCATTCCAGCGGGCGGAACTGGCGCTGAAGCTCAAGCCGCTGCTGGCGGAGCGGGCAAAGGCTCGGAAAGCCGCAGGTGTAAGCGCTGACGGCCAAGCCGGCGGTCGAGGGAAGCGGAAAAACCTTCCCAAGAAATCTTGGGAACACGAAGCCGAGAAGCGGGAGCGGGAGGAGATCGCCAGAATCCAAACCGATTTTGCTCACGACTTCGATGTTCAGCGCAACCTCATCAGTCAAGCGACACAGCGCTCCGCCAAGGAGCGTCGGCGTCGTCAGATGGCCGATGATCTGCAAGTCTACATCGCGGCGACAGACACGAAGATCAAAGTTGGTGTATCCGCTAATCCAGAATATCGCATGGAGCAGCTGTCCGTCAGTGACCCGGAGATTAAGTGCATAGCTGCATTCCCGGGCGACAGACGGATCGAGGCAGCCGCAAAAAAGAAATTTGCCGCTCACAGCATCGGCGGCGAATGGTTCGCCCGGACGCCCACCCTTCTTGACGAGATTTGCCGGTACGTCAAGAAAGAATCGCAGCGGCGTAACGAATCGTCGGTGGAGCTTGCCCATGTCGCCGGTGTTTCTCATGACACCATCGCCAAGGCGGATTATGTCGCCAACCATGCCGACGAAGCCACAAAGCAGAAGCTTCGTCGTGGCGAGACGACCATCAACACCGAATACAAACGCCTCCGCAAGGCTGAGCAGAAGCAGCAGCGGGCGGAGCGCAAGGCGGCCCGGCCAAAGCCCGAGGGCGACACATACCGCCTGATCACCGCTGACATTGCCAGCGCAACGCAGCACATCGAAGCTGGCTCCGTCGACTGGATCATCACCGACCCGCCGTACCCGAAGCAATACCTCGATCTCTACGATTATCTCGCCCGGCTCGCTGAGCACGCGCTGAAGCCCGGCGGCTCGATGGTCGCCATGGTCGGGCAGTCCTACCTGCCGCAGATCATCGAGCGGCTGTCCACGACGCTGACCTACCACTGGACGCTGGCCTACCTCACACCGGGCGGTCAGGCGGCGCAGCTCTGGTCAAGGCGGGTCAACACCTTCTGGAAACCGCTGCTGTGGTTCACCAAGGGCGAATACAAGGGCCAGTGGATCGGCGATGTGTGCCGCAGCGACGCCAATGACAAGCGATACCACCACTGGGGCCAGTCCGAGAGTGGCATGGCGGACATCGTCGAGCGGCTCACGGACCCGGGCGAGCTGATCCTCGACCCGTTCCTCGGCGCCGGGACCACCGGCGTCGTCGCCGTGCGCATGGGCCGGCGGTTCATCGGGATCGACGTCGATCCCGACTGCGTGTCGAGTGCCGAGGATCGCCTGCTGCAGGAAGGTGGTGACAATGAAGAAGGTGCGTGAGGAGCGGTCGCGCTGGCGTGACCATCGGATCAGCGAGCGCCATCGCACATGGGGCTACGACTGCCCTGCCCTGGACCTGGACTTCGTGATGCTCGAGTACGACACCGGCAAGGCGGCGGCGCTGGTCGAGTACAAGCACGAGGACGCAGCGCCGATCCGCGGCGCTCATCCCAGCCTGCGGGCCATCTGCGACCTGGCGAACCGTGCGTCGGTGCCCGCCTTCGTGGTGCGCTACGCCGACGACTTCACCTGGTGGTACGTGATCCCACTGAACGACCTCGCCCGTTCGCTGCAGGCAGAGGAGGTGTTCCTGAGCGAGGAGCAGTGGGTCGCGCTGCTGCACCGCTGCCGCGGACGCGAAAT
This sequence comes from Phycisphaeraceae bacterium, assembly GCA_007125385.1. Lineage (GTDB taxonomy): Bacteria > Planctomycetota > Phycisphaerae > Phycisphaerales > Phycisphaeraceae > SKPT01. The sequence goes on from SLDI01000651.1 coordinate 1,818, forward strand.
GCCGCCGGACTGGCAGCGCCTTAACTAACGCCGCAACGGGAGTGATTGCCTGCCTGATGTCGTGAGCCAACTCGATGCCGCCGCGGAGGCCTATCTCTCGGCCGGGCTATCCGTTCTGCCCGCCAGGCGGGTGGAGAAGCGCCCGGCAGTGGGCACGTGGAAGCAGTACCAGGAGCGCCTGCCCAGCAAGGCGGAGCTGTCGGCATGGCTCGCCAACGGCCATGACGCGGTATGCATCCTCTGCGGCACGGCGTCGGGCCACCTCGAGGCCATGGACTTCGACGCCGGTGGCGAACGGTTCAACGCCTGGTGGGAGCGCATCCCACCGGAGCTGCGCGCCAGGCTGGTGGTCGAGCGCACGCCCTCGGGCGGTTATCACGTGGTCTACCGGTGCGAGAAGCCCATCTGCGGCAATCTGAAGCTCGCCCAGCGCCGCGTTGACGGCAAGGTCGTCGCCCTGATCGAAACCCGCGGCGAGGGTGGGCTCTTTCTGTGCGCACCGACGCCCGGGTACGAACTGGTGCAGGGCAGCTTCGCCGAGCTACCGCTGCTCACAGAGGCAGAGCGCGATGTGCTGCTGCAGACGGCGTGGGAGCTCAACGAGTACGTGCCCGAGCCGATCGGCGCCACCGCCTCTGTGACGGCCGCAGGGGGCCGCGTGTTGGCCTCTGTGGCCGGTGGGCCAACGGATCGTCCCGGCGACGCGTTCAACGCAGGGGGCGACGTGCGGGCCGTACTTGAAAAACACGGCTGGCAGCGCGTGCGCGGCGGTGAGAATGAATACTGGCGCCGACCGGACAAAGACAGCGGCTGGTCGGCCACGCTGAAAAACGGCGTGCTGTACGTCTTCTCATCCAACGCGGCGCCATTCGAGCCCGCCACCGCCTACAGCGCCTTCGGCGTCTACGCCATGCTCGAGCACGGCGGCGATTTCGGCGCCGCGGCCGGTGCGCTGCGGCGGGAGGGCTACGGTGCCGACGCCTCCATCGGCGTGGATAGCGGTGTTGACGACGCCCGCATCCTGACCGCAGCCCAGGCTGTTGAAACGCGGGATGCCACGGCCGCCGAAGCGAACGAGCAGCAAGCATCGCGCCGGCTCACGCTCATCCGCGCCGACCAGATCGAGATGCGCCCGCCGGATTGGCTGCTGCGCGGCATGCTGGAGCGCGACACCTTCGCCATGGTCTTCGGTGACCCGGGCAGCGGGAAGAGCTTCCTCGCTATTGACTGGGCGTGTCGCGTGGCCACCGGGACGCCGTGGCGCGGCCATCCCGTGAAGCCCGGGCCGGTGGTCTACATCGCGGGCGAGGGCCAGCAGGGCTTCGGCAGGCGGATCCGGGCGTGGCAGGAGCACCACGGCGTCAGCCTGGCCGGTGCACCGTTGTTCGTCGCCCGCGCCGTGGCGATCCCCGAGCCGTCGCAACTCGGCGAGTTGATCGTGGCGATCGAGCAGGATGTCGGGCGGCCTGCGCTGATCGTCCTCGACACCCTCGCACGCACCTTTGGTGGTGGCGATGAGAACTCTACGCAGGACATGAGCCGGTTCGTCTCCGCGTGCGACACCATCCGTCAGCGCTACGAATCCACGATCCTGGTCGCCCACCACACCGGCCATGGCGACAAGAACCGGGCGCGTGGAGCCATCGCGCTCAAGGCCGCGCTTGATGCCGAATACCGACTCTCCGACAACGAGGCGGGCCTGAAGCTGACCGCCACGAAGATGAAGGATGCCGAGACACCGGCACCGTTGACGATGGATC
>SLDI01000741.1:0-3574 GCA_007125385.1 Phycisphaeraceae bacterium
ATCGCCGTGGGCGCAGGCAAGGGGGGCGTGGGCAAGTCCACCGTCGCGGTCAACCTGGCCGTGGGCCTCGCCCGACAGGGCCTGGCGGTGGGCCTGCTCGACGGCGACATCTATGGCCCCTCGACGCCCACGATGCTCGGCCTGCACGACAAAGCCCCCAGCGCCCACGGCCAGACGCTGATCCCCTTCAACGTCCACGGCATCAAGAGCGTGACCATCGGCCGGCTCGTCGAAGCCGACCGCGCGCTCATCTGGCGCGGGCCCATGGCCCACGGCGCGTTCCGCCAGCTCGCGACCCAGACCGACTGGGGCGAACTCGACTACCTCATCATCGACCTGCCCCCGGGCACCGGCGACGTGCCGCTGACCATGGCCCAGCTCCTGCCGCTGACCGGCGCCGTCGTCGTCTGCACGCCCCAGCGCGTCGCCCAGGACGACGCCCGACGCGCGGTGCGCATGTTCCAGCAGCTCGGCATCCACGTCCTGGGCATCATCGAGAACATGAGCTACTTCATCGGCGATGATGGCAAGGAGTACGACATCTTCGGCCGCGGCGGCGCCGCCCACATGGCCGGCGACATGGGCGTGCCCCTGCTGGGCACCGTGCCCATCAACATGGCGCTGCGCGAAAACTGCGACAGCGGCGACCCGACCGCCAACTTTACCGGCGACGACAAGCTCGCCGAGGAGCTGGCCATCCTCGCCCAGAAGCTGCACGGCCACGTCAACGTGCTCGCGAGCACGGGCGAGCTGGATCAGCCGTCGATCTCGGTGCGGTGACCACCGCACGCCCCACCGTTGAACCGCGAAGACGCGAAGGGGGCGAAGCAGGCTCATGTAGGGTGGGTGGAGCGCAGCGAAACCCACCAGTTCGGCCGCCAGTCCACGACCGATGTGGTGGGTTTCGCTGCGCTCTACCCACCCTACATCAGCGCCGATAACACCGGCCGCCCCGTTACCATGTCAACGTCTCACGCCGGAGCCGACGCATGCAGGACGTTGACGTGCTCATCCGCCACGGCCAGATCATCGACGGCACGGGCAATCCCTGGTTCTACGGCGACGTGGCGCTGACGGGCGAGCGCATCGCGGCGATCGCGCCGCCCGGCCAACTGCCCGCGGAGCGCGTGGGCGAGGTCATCGACGCCGCGGGCCACGTCGTGTGCCCGGGTTTTATCGACATCCAGAGCCACGCCATCGTCTCGCTGATGCGCGACGGGCGGTGTGTCTCCAAGATCGCCCAGGGCGTGACGACCGAGATCATGGGTGAAACGTGGACGCCGGCACCGGTGGGCGGCCGGCTGGGCGTGCCACTGGCCGAGCGCGGCGCCGGCGAGACGGCCGAGCCGACCGACGAATGGCTGGAGCGCAGCCGCGGCTGGACGCGCTTCGGCGACTGGCTCGAGGCGATGACCGAGCGCGGCGTGGCGCCCAACGTCGGGTCGTTCCTCGCCGGCTCCGTCGTGCGCCGCCACGCCATGGGCATGGCCATGGGCAGTCCCGACCACCAGCAGCTCGACGTCATGCGCCGCGTCATGGCCGAGGCGATGGCCGACGGGGCGTTCGACGTCTCCTACGCGCTGATCTACCCGCCGGACGTCTACACCGACACCGACGAGATCGTCGAGGTGTGCAAGGTCGTCGCCGAGCACGGCGGGCTCTACATCACCCACATGCGCAGCGAGGGCACGGCCATTCTCGAGGCGCTGGACGAGGCGCTGGCCATCGGCCACGGGGCCGGTTTGCCGGTGGAGATCTACCACCTCAAGGCCAGCGGCCGGCCGAGCTGGCCCCTGATGCCCGAGGTGATCGGTCGCATCGACGCCGCCCGCGCCGCGGGGCAGGACGTCACCGCGTGCATGTACCCCTACGTCGCCAGCGGCACGGGGCTGACGACGATCCTGCCGACCTGGGCGGCCGAGGGCGGCCGGCTGTTCGAGCGCCTCGCCGACGCCGCCGAGCGGGCGCGCATCCGCGAGGCCATGCTCGAGTCGTCGCAGGAGTACCGCGCCACGCCCGAAGGGGCGCGCGAGATCATGCCCGTGGGCTTGAAGTTGCCCCAGCATCGCCGGTATGTCGGCATGCGCCTCGACGCCATCGCCGAGGCTCGCGGCCAGGCCCCCGCCGACGCGGCCCTGGACCTGCTCGCCGCCGAGGGCCAGCGCATTTTCACGCTCTACTTCCGCATGACGGAGGAGAATCTGCGCCGGCAGATCGTCAAGCCGTGGGTCAAGATCGCCTCCGACGCCGGGGTGTTCGACCCCGCCACCGTCGCGGACGGGGATCTGACCCACCCGCGGGCGTACGGCACCGTCCCGCGGGTGCTGGGGCATTACGTGCGCGACGCGGGGGTGCTCACGCTCGAGGACGCCGTACGCAAAATGACCTCGTCCGTCGCGGCCCGGCTGGGCATCGCCGACCGCGGCACGCTGCGCGTCGGCGCGATGGCGGACGTGGTGATCTTCGACCCCGCGAGCGTCGCGGACAACGCCACGTTCGATCGGCCGCACCAGCTCGCCAGCGGCATCCGCGACGTGTGGGTCAACGGTCAGCGCGTCTGGCACGACGGCAATCACACCGGCGCCACGCCCGGGCAGGTCGTGCGGCCGAGCAGTCCCGCCGCCGCGATGGCGTAGGCGAAGCATCGCCGTGAACTCTGGCTGTAGGGTGGGTAGAGCGAAGCGATGGCTGCGCTCTACCCACCCTACATCGGCGCCGCCACGCGTGAAGTTCACGGCGTTGGGTGCCACGGCTTGTCCGCGAAGCGGCAAGCCGTGCGACGACCGAGCGATGCACGGGTTGCCCTTCGGCTCAAGCCGTGGCACCCCACGTCCAGGGCGTTTTCTGCATCCGTATAACCCCCGCTTGCTCCCATCCTGCCCCCCTCCCCACTCCGCTACAATCGACCCGTCGCCACCTCACAGGGGCCCTCGCCATGCGCACCATCATGGTCATGTTCGACTCGCTCAACCGCCACATGCTCCCGCCCTACGCGCCGGACACCTGGGTGCATGCGCCCAACTTCGCCCGCCTGGCGCAGCGCACCGCCACCTTCGACCGCAGCTACGTCTGCTCCATGCCCTGCATGCCCGCGCGGCGGGACTTTCACACCGGCCGGCCCAGCTTCCTGCACACCGGCTGGGGCGGGCTCGAGCCCTTCGACGACTCCGTCCCGCAGATGCTCCAGGACGCCGGCGTCTACACCCACCTCGTCTCCGACCACTACCACTACTGGGAGGACGGCGGGGCGACCTATCACAGCCGGTACAACACCTGGCAGTTCATCCGCGGCCAGGAGGGCGACCCGTACGTCGGCCAGGTCGCCGACCCGCCCATCCCCGAGCACATCAACCCCAAGGGCCGACGCGAGGACTGGGTCAACCGCCAGTTCCAGCAGCGCGTTCAGGACCTGCCGCAGAACCAGACCTTCGACGCCGGGCTCGCCTTCATCGAGCGTAACCGCGACGAGGACAACTGGTTCCTCCAGCTCGAGACCTTCGACCCGCACGAGCCTTTCGTCAGCCATCGCAGCTTCAAGGATCACTACCCCAGCGACTACGACGGCCCGCTGCTC
>SLDI01000122.1:0-12955 GCA_007125385.1 Phycisphaeraceae bacterium
ACGTCGCCGGTGTCGACGACGCCGTCGAGATTCATGTCGCCGAGCAGGAGCGCGATGTCCACGGCGAGCAGGCCGTCGGTGTAGAGGGCGTCGGTGTTCCAGGCCAGGGTCAGGGGCAGGTCGGGCAGGTCCAGGTGGTCAAAGACGGTGTCGACGGCGGAGAAGCTCAGGAGGTCGAAGATGTCGCCGGGCTCGGGCATGAAGCCGTCGATCAATCGCACGGCAAGTGTCCCGCCGCCGCGCAGGATGGTGTCGATCTGCACGTGGTCGTGCTCGGTGCCGGCGACGTTGCCCGCGAGGTCGAGGCGGAGCGTGCCGGCGGTCTGGGTGTAGTCGCCCTCGATGGTGATGGTGCTCGGCGCGGCGGTGGGGCTGGTGATGACGGCCCCGCTGTTGAGCACATCGGTCGAGGCGAGGCGGAAGCTGGCGAGGCCGCCGTCGAGATCGAGGGTGCCTGAGCCAATGACGTCGATGGTGTCCAGGTGCATCTGCCCGGCGGTGAGCTGGACGTGGCCCCGGGCCAGCACCAGACTGTCGCTTTGGAAGCGTCCGCCGTCGACGCGGATGGCGTTGGACAGGGCGAGCACCGTCTCGTCGGCGACGTTGAGCACACCGCCGGGCCCGATCTCGATCATCGACTGCCCGATGGTGGACTGGCCAGTGGGCGTGATGCCGGCGTAGAGCCCGCCGGCGACGTCGACGGTGGCGAGGAAGGCGCCGACACCGCCGGCGATGCTGAGCTGGGCGTTGGCACCGTTGCCCTGGGCCAGGAGCATGTCGCCCGTGGCGTGGACGGCGCCGCCGTCGCTGACGGCCAGGCTTGCGTCGGCGTTGTCGCCGGCGGCGAGGACCACGTCGCGACCACGCAGCGTCGAGGCGAGGCGCGGATTGATCCGCGGCGGGACGTGCAGCCGATCGGTGCCGCTGACGCTGACGGCGGCGCTGCCGCCGGCGCGTGCGAGGATGACGTCGTGGCCGGCGGTGGCGAAGTCGACCAGCCCCCCGTCGGCGACTTCCAGCATGCCGTGGCCGGCGTAGCCGACGACCAGGTCGCCGGCGTCGGCGTCGGCGGGGCGCACGCGCGTGGGCAGCGGCGCGATCGGCGCGGGCATTTCCCGGTAGCCGATGACGCGCAGGCGACCGCTTTCGCCCGATGCGGCGGCGACGCGGAAGGTGGCGGTCGTCTCGAGCAGGCCGCCGGCGACCATCTCGAGCGTGGGCGTGTCGATGCCGCTGATGAAGCAGTGGCAATGGGCGTCGCCGTAGCTGGTGACGCCGCTGACGATCATGGTCCCGCCGGTGAAGTGCAGCTCGCTGTCGGGCTCGAAGATGAGCGAATGGGTCACGAGCGTGCCGCCGGTGACGCTGAGCAGGCCGGTGCCCCAGACGTGGACGCTCTCCTGCGCGTCGACCCGGCCGCCGTCCTCCAGGAGCAGGGTGCCCTGGCCTCGTGCCTGGCTGGCGTCGCCGCCGATGAGGACGCTGCGCGGCGTGCGCAGCTCGGCGTCGTAGCCGCCTTGTGATTGGCCGACGATGATGATGCCCTCGCCGCCGGGCGTGCGGCCCATGTAGACGTGGCCGGTGGTCTCGACGAGCGCCCCGTCGCGGATGATCAGCGCGCCCGCGCCGCCGACGGCGTCGCTGGCGTCCGTGCCGCCGACCATGACCTCGGATTGCTCGGCGCGGCGGTTGGCGAGGATGGTGGCGCGGTAGCCGCCGCTGACGCCGCTGACCAGGGCGTTGCCGATGCCGTCGTCCCGGCCGCCGACGATCAGGTCGTCGGCGAAGTCGGCGAGCGCGCCGTCGAGGAGCTGAAGCGAGCCGGCGCCGCGGTCACCGACGTAGAGGTCCGCCCCGCCGCCTCCACCGGTGCCGCGCAGCGTGGTGCGCACGCCGTCGTCGCTGACGCCCATGACGGTGGTATGGCCGTAGGTGTCCGCCTCGCGTGCGATGCGCCAGCCGAACTGCACGACGCCGTCGGCGCCGTCCTGGAAGCGGTAGACGGGAAAGTTGCCGGGGTCGGTGCCGTCGAGCTGCATGGAGGTGATGTGGCCGAAGTGGGCGTCGCCGCCGGCGACGGTGATGGTCCCGCCGGTGAAATCGAGCGTGGCGCCGGGCTCGGTGACGAGGCTGGCGGTGTGGAGCTGGCCGTCGAAGATGCTCAGGAGGCTGCCATCGGCCAGGGCGAGGTGGTTGTCGAGGTTGAGAACAGCGTGGTGCATCAGCTCGACGAAGCCGCCGCGCACGTCCAGCGTCTGGGCGTGGAGCTGGCCGGCGGGGAGGACCACGTGGCCCTGGTTCCAGACGCGGACGGAGCCGTCGACGTGGGCGCTGGCGTCGAGCTCGATGTAGAGGTAGGCCAATCCGCCGGGGTTGTCGGCCGTGCCGCCGACGCGGAGGTTGCTGGCGTGGAAGGTGGTGCCCTCGTCGCGCAGGCGCAGCTCGCCGTAGCTGCCGGGCACCTGGGCGATCATGGTGTTGCCCGCCTGGACGTGCCCGCCATCGCTGACGGTGAGGAAGCCCGTGCCGGCGTTGCCGACGACGAGGGTGCCCGTTTCCAGGTGCGAACCCCCGCCCGCGACGGTGACGTTGCCGCTGGCGCTGCCGTTGAGGCCGATGCGGGTCTGGTTGGCGTGGAACTGGCCGCCGTCGAGCACGTCGAGCTGGCCGACGCCGTCGTAGCCGACCCACGCGGTGGTGGTCACGTCGATGCGTGAGGGGAAGAACTGAACGAGGTGGAACGGCGGGCCGAGCTCGACCAGCTCGCCGCCGGCGACGCGGACGGTGCCGGAGCTCGCCAGGCCGTCGTTGGGCGGGGCGAAGCCCATCGCGAGGCTGCCGGTCTGGAGGTGGCCGCCGACGTCGACGTTGAGCGTGCCGGTGCCCTGGTAGCCGACGTTGAAGTCCTGTTGGTTGATCCAGGCTGAGGCCGGGTTGACAAGGCGGTTGTTGTCGTCGGGGCTGATGATGTTGACCGTGGCATTGGAGCCGGTGAAGCGGCCGAGGAAGGTGCGTAGCGTGGTGACCTGGCCGCGGTTCTCGACGTGCATGATCGCCTGGTGGCGATAGCCGACGTACATCGCGCCTTCGATGTGCCAGGCGCCGTCGAGGCCGGCGACCTCGGCGTTGGCGCTGGCGCCGTCGAGATAGGAGAGGAAGGCGCGGGTGGAGTTGAGCGTGCCGTTGTTGACGCGAACGGTGCCGACGCTGCCGGCGTCGACGCCGATGACGGTGCCGTCGAAGTTGGTCCATCCGCTGTTGGACGCGGACAGGGCGCCGCCGGCGTGCTGGGTGACGGTGCCGCCCTGAACGTCGAGGAAGCTGACGTCGAGGATGCCGTCGGCCAGGACGTCGATCGTGCCGCCGGCCCAGGCGCGGACGGTGCCGGCGCGGATGGCGGCGTGGTCGCCGACGGTGAGCTCGGCCGCGCCGCCGGGGCCGGAGCTGGTGCCGGCGATGTTGATGGAGCTGGCGTACCATCGCGAGTCGGTGCCGGTGACGTCGATGGTCGCGGACGCGCCGGCCTCGGCGGCGGCGGCGGCGTGGCCGGTGCTGAGCACCCCGCCGTTGAAGATGTCCAGGAAGGCGGCGCCCGCCAGGGCGACGGTGAACGCGCCGGGGTTGTCCCAGCGCGAGCCTTCGCCGGCGATTTCGACCCGGCCGAAGCCATCGCTGGTGTGGCCGATCACGCCCGTGGCGCTGGCGGCGCGGCCGCCGTTCCAGACATTGAGTCTGCCGAAGCGGCCATGCCCGACGCTCAGCTCCTGCTCGACATTGAGCCGGCCGCTGTCACCCTCGAATTCGTAGATGTAGATTCGGCCGTTTCCGCTGCCCCCGGTGCCGATCTGCGCCGAGCGCACGTTCAGCTCGCCCTGGCCGAGGATGCGGATCTCCGCCCGATTGGAGAAGGTGCTGCCCTGGATGGTCAGGTCGCGCGCGGCGACAGGCTTGGTCACGTGAATGAAGTAGGAATCCATCGACAGGTCATGCTTGTGGATGTGCACATCCACGTCCGCGGTCGGCGGCAGGCCCCAGCCCCAGTTGGCGCCGTTGTGCCAGACATTGTGCTGAAACCAGCCATCCTGCCACAGGATGCGCGACTGCATCTGCGTCGGGTACGCGAAGCGCAGGCCCAGGTCCTCGAACATGCCCACTTCGTAATCGAACAGCCCGTGCTGCGACGGCGTGCGCCCGCCGTAGGTCATCACGCCGCCGGTCTCAACGGGATGGGCGATGTTGGGAAACTCGCCCTCGTCCGGGTCGGGGTCCGGCGCGAAGATGCGCACCGGCTGGCCGTGATAAGCAGTGGCCGCGGGCCCGACAAAGGTGATGGGGTCGGCGACGATGAACGGGCTGTTGCCGGTCGTCGGCGCCAGGCCCATCATGTCGCGCAGGAACAGGTCGAAGTGGTTGAGCTTGCGCCCGGAGAGCCCGCGATGGTAGCCCCAGGTCGTGCCGCCGCGATACGAACTGGTCATGCCCAGCAGGTGGCCGATCTCATGCAGCGTGGTGGTGACCATGTCCGCTTCGCCGGAGCCCGGCTGGCCGTCGAGCCCGGTGTACCAGTCGCGGGTGGTGGAGTAGCCGACCCGCCCCATGTGCCCGCTCTCGCCGGTGCGGAACGCGGCCTGCCCGGTGGTCTGCCAGACGTCCATCTCGCTCCAGAAGGTGTGGTCGGCGCTGGCCCAGGCGGTGTCGTGGTCCGGGTCCCACCGCGCCTCGGCGCTGAGCAGAATGGTGGTGTCGAACGCCGGGTCCAGCCACTGCGCCCAGAGATCCGCCGCGTGCCGGATCGCGTCGCGATGGGCGTTGGTGAATTGGCCTTCGTCCTCGTCGAAGCTGAACAGGATCAACGGGCTCGCCGACGCCGCCTGGCCGAGCACGAGCACGAGCATCGCGCTGCACGCGACCTTCCGCATCCCTGGATGCATGACGTGGTCCTTTCCCCCCGCGCCCGACGGGGTCAGCCGTCCACACGACGGCGGCGTTTCACATGTGGATGATGTGCAGGACAATCGAGCATGATTCACCGCCTCCGTCGGACCGCCGGGTGGGCAGGCCGGGCCAGAAATGCAGCCTCGTCCAACATAGCCGGTCCGCAACGCCGTGGCAAGCACTTTCCGTCGCGCGCCCCCACCGCCCGTTCAACCGGAGCTCCCGGCAAGGCCCCGTCGCCGCAGCACCAGCAGTCCGCCCAGGCCCAGCATCGCCAGCGTGCCGGGCTCCGGCAATGACGGCGTGTCGCCGCCAACCAGCAATTGCACGAACGACGCCACGTCGCCGGTGTCGAAGGCGCCATCGCCGTTGATGTCGCCCAGGGCGATCATCGTGTCCTCGTCCACGCCGAACTGGGCCAGGTAGGCTTCCGGATCGGTTAACGCCAGGACGAACGGCGCCACGTCGCCGGTGTCCACCACGCCGTCGAGGTTCATGTCGCCGAGAAGGAACTCCGCCATGACCGACAGCTCGCCGGTCGTCGCGAGTTGATTGTCCCACGCCAGGTTGTCGCCGAGCTCGGGGAGATTGACCTCCGCGAAGGCGCCCTCGGCCGCGCCGAAGCTGAACAGGTTGAACACGTCGCCCGCGGCGGGCTCAAAGCCATCGAGCAGCACGACGTCGAGCGTGCCGGCCAGCAGCAGACCGCCGGCGATGTCGAGCTGGTCGTATTCCTCGCCCGGGGTGTTGCCCGCCAGCTCCATGGTGACGGTGGTCGCCTCGCTGAGCCGCACGTCGCCGCCAAAGCTCATCGAGCCGGGGCTGGACCCCGGGCTGACCTGGCCGAGGAACTCGACGACGCCCTCGCCGGCGAACGCGCCGTTGCCTGTGACGTCGCCGAAGAAGCTGGCGGTGGAGCCGTCGGCGACGGTGGCCTCGCCGTCATGCGCGACGTCGCCAAAGAAGCTGGCGGTCGTTGAGCCGCCGACGTTGACGCGACCGCCAGCGGTGACGTTGACGTCGCCGAAGACCTCGGCCGCGCCGCCGGTCATGTTCAGGTCGCCGTGGTGGCCTAGGCCGCCGGCGGCGTCGATCGCGCCGCCGACGAGGTTGATCGTGCCCTGGTTGTCCAGCGTCTCGTGCAAGGTAAAGGCCAGGTGCTCCCCCTGGGCGACGCGGATCTCGCCCGTGTTCTCGACGGCGGCGTTGACCGTGCCCGACCCGGACAGCAGGCCGGAGTTACCCAGGACGCTGCCCGCGATGTGCATGCCCTGGCTCATGTCGATGGTGCCGGCGTTGGCGATGGCGTCGGCGACGAGCTCGCCTTGGCCGGCGACCCGGCCGCGGTCGGTGATCGTCGTGTTGCGATCGACCGTGAGGGGCGCGCCGGGCTGAAGCTCGAGCGTCGTGACGCCGTTGTTGTCGGCGTCGATGATCAGGGCCGCGAGGTCCGTGCTCGATGACGGGCCGATGATCGTGTGCCCGGTGTGCGGGTTTAGCGTGACGGTCGAGTTCACCGGCGCCGCGCCCGACCAGTTGCCGGGGTTGTCCCACTGGGCGTCGGCGTCGCCGGTCCAGGAGGCATTGGTCAGCGGCGTGAAGGTGAGCGAGCCGATCGATTGCGAGGCATTGAGCGCGCCCTCAACACGAAATGCGGCGATGGTCTCGCCGGGGAAGAGCACCCCGACGTGCAGGCTGCCCGAGGCCGAGACGGACTCCTGTCCGATGATCTGGCCCGTGCGGTCAAACGCCGTGATGTGCGCACTGCCGTTGGCAAGCTCCCAGTCAAAGGACACATCGGTGAGTGTGGCGTCAAGGAACTCGAAGTAAAGGGACTCGCCGGTGAGGATCGCGTTAAAGGTGCCTCCCTGCACGCCCAGGCCAAACTGGGATGACATGGCAACGACCCCGGGGCTGAGGGGGGCGTCCTGCGCCGTGATGCGGACTTGGTCGAAGACCAGCTCCTCGAACTGATCCCCAATGACGTAGTCGGTGAAATCCAGGTGAATTTCATCGCTCGCCTGAGCGTGAGCGGCGACGAGGCTCAACAACACCGCGGCGGCCGCGGCGCATCGCCAGCGACCCCTCAGGGGTTCATAGTGTGTCATCAAAAAGCTTTCGGACAGGACGTCGTCAGCTGGTGATCGACCGGCTCAAGATCGAGCCGCAGCGGTTACCTCGACAGGCCGAGATATCCCAGCATTTCCCGATCAGCCCGGTGCTGACCGCCTCACACCCCAGCCTACCATCGCATGGCCCGTGTTCCAACCCCTTTCATCGCCTGAGTCGCGACAAATCCAGCCACAAATGAACACGAATCAACACGAATTCTCAGGCTGGGTCCGAAAACCGCATCGGTGGGGGGGCCACTGGTGGCTTGCCCACCAGTGCATGGGGGTGCGGGGCGCACACTGGTGGACAAGCCACCAGTGGCATCCGTGTGCAGGCGTATTCGGACGGAGCCTGAATTTCAGTATTTGTGTCTATTCGTGTTCATTCGTGGCTACTGTCCTCCCCGCATCGCGCCCGCCGTGCAGCGCTGCCGGTCGTTGGATGAGCCAGGGTGTGGCGAGGCGAAGTCATGGCGCCTGCCGCGGCGATTGAACCCGTTCCGCGAGATCGCCCGCCTTGCCCTTGAGGCCGGTGCCCTGACACCGCAGGGACGTGCCGTCGACGAGGCCGACGTAGCGGAGCTGGCTGTCGCGATCGTAGCGGGCCGCGGCGAGGTTGCCGTTGGCGCGGAGGTCGCCGGCCTCGAGCGTGCCCTTGCCGGTGTGACGCCAGAGCAAGCGGTCGCGGCGGCCGTCGTCGTGGCGCACGTCGATGAGCATGCCGCGGGTTCGACCCTGGCCGACGGGGCGCGTGGTGACGCGGGCGTGGCTCTCGCTGCCGCTGGCGAAGGGGATGGCGACGGTGACGCCGTGCAGCGGCAGGCGCTTGCGCCGTGAGACGACGGCGCAGGGCGTGGGCTTGACCTCGCCGTCAAGGGCAATGAAGCCCTGGACGGGGTTCTCCTGCCCGGTGACGATGCGCTTGTCCGCCCGCCGCCAGTCGCCGCGACAGATCAGCTCGAGGTTGGCCCGGCTCAGGCGCTGGGTACGGATGACGCCCGCCTCGTCGTCAACACGAACGTGCATGGGCGTGAAGTGCCAGTGGGCGGCGGCCTCGTGCGTGCCCGGGCCGGTGACGCTGTCGAGGATCAGCCAGTAGTCGGGGCGGACAAAGACGAGGGCGCGCGTGTGGGTGATGCCCGTCAGCGGCACGGCCCCGGCGTCGTTGCCGCTGGCGGTGCTGCCGACGTGTGAGGCGAGGTCGGCGTAGGGCTCGTCGTAGGACGCCTGGGCGAAGTCGAGCCCCTGGCCCGCCGCCCAGGTCGCCTGGCCGCGGTTGGAGCTCTGGAACTTCCTGAACCGCCCGCTGCCGCGGCGCCACTGGCTGCGCCCGTCAATGTCGATCGTGTTGTGCGCCGTGCTGGTGCGGAAGTGGCTGACGACGGGGTCCGCCTGGTAGGAGCTGATGCCCGGGTCGACGAGCAAGGGTGTGCCGTGGGCGTAGAGCTCGACGTGCAGCTTGTCCTCGTGCTGGTGGCTGGCGCCGAACTGGCCCAGGTCCATGAACGCCCAGAGGTCGTCGGCCTGCCAGCCGCTGCGCATCACGGCATGGCCGGCGTCGGCGTAGTGGACGCTGCCGACGTGCGCGGGGCGCTTGCCCTCGTCGCCGCCGCTGCCCGCCCAGATCCAGTCGGCGCGGCGCATCGCGCGGCCGGCGGCGAGCAGGCGGCTGTTGCCGCGCGGCAGGGCGCCGCCGGCGTCGTTGGGCACCGGGTAGCTGCCCTCCGGCCGCGTGATGCCCACGAGGTAGTCATACATCGCCGTCAGCCGATCCAGGTACCTGCGCGAGAAGCGGTGGCCGCGGAACTGGGCCCGCTGGCGGGCGTTGAAGAACAGTTCTGCACACATCGTGTGGTAGTTGGGCGAAAGCTCGAACTGGGCACCGTCGGGGAAGACCTGACGCTGCATCTCGCGCTCGAGCCGCGTCATGCCCTGCTTGATCCAGTGCGAAGCGCGGCGGAAAAACGGCACCGTCACGCCCGCGGTGATCAAGGCCGTCGACTCGCTGACGTACCAGTTGTTGTGGCCCCAGTAATTGAGCAGGTGCTCGGCGTGGGCGTGGATCATCTTCACCATGTTGACGAGGGTGCGGTCGGCAAAGGCATCGCTGCGCCGCGCCACGTCGAGCACGTGGGGCCAGGGGCGGTTGATCCGCAGCGACGTCGAGAGCGTTTCCCACGCCGGATCCAGCCCGCCGTTGTGGCCCATCGGCTCGGGGTTCTGCCTGATCCAGGAGCGCATGAGCTGATCGAGCTTGCGCGCGTGCCTGGCGTGGCCGGTGGCGCGGAAGGCGTCGGCCAGGCGCACCATCCAGCCGTGCCGGTTGAACGCGTGGTTCCACTCCAGGTAGCCGACGGGGTTGCAGTGCCAGTCGATCTTGCGCGGCAGTTGCTGGCCGAGGATGTGATGCCGATGGATCTGCTCGACTTCGCTCGCGGGCATGCCCGCCTTGGCGCTGACCTCCTTGACCGGCGGCTGGGGCAGCTTGCGCATCGCCCTGGCCAAAGCGGCGATCGCCTCGGCGGTGCGCCCGCGCTCGGCGTGACGCGCCACCGTGCGCAACCGCGGTTGGTCGAGATCGAGCGCTTCAAGAAGCTCGTCATCGCTCATGCGCGGCCCGGGCGGCATCTGGACATGCTGAAGCTCGATCGACCCGATCGCCACCTCGCCCTTATCGTGCCGGGCGTGCAGGTCCAGCTCGATCGTCGCGATCTGCTTCCAGCCGTCGGGGAAGCCGGTCGCGACCAGGTTCACCGCCGGCATGAACAGCCGCTGCCAGCCGCGCCAGGGGCCCGGCTGGTTGAAGTGCAGCACGTTGGAATAGATGTCGTTGACCGCCATACCGGGATGCCGGCTGGCGCAGCGCAGGCGCGTGACCAGCGTGCCGTCGAACGGCCGCAGCGGCTTGAGATGCACGAGAAGCGCGTTGTACGCCGAGAGGTCCGGCTGCGGCGGGTCGACGTGAACCCGGGCGTTGGTCGTCACCACCAGGTGCGACCGGCCGGCCTCGCGCATCGTCCGATGCTTGCCGTCAACGCGTGCCGAGGCGGCGATCTGCTCGCTGTCGAGCAGCGCCTGCTGCCTTGTCAACCGGTCCGGCGTCATGTGGGTGTTCCTTTGAGGGTCTGCCGGCACGGGGGCGGCGCGGCCGGCGCCCGACGTGCGCGCGTGCTGGAGCTGTGGCGGGCATTGATGAGCCGCTGGCCCGGATCATTCAGAATAACCACGGATGGGCATGAAAAACCTGTCGCTCGACAATAGCCCATGAGTCAATGGTTGGCTCAGATTCGATCATCTTGAGGAGCAACGGGTAGGAACAGCGTAGCACATCATGTCGGCCTGGACTAACACCAGAACAGCATTCAGGTCTCCATCATGAACCAGCACGGCCACATCCGACTCGATCAGCGATGCCAGGCCGACTTGGCCCCGCTGCTGGCACGGCTCTACCGCAGCGCCGAGCAGATGGCCCATCGCCGCATGAAAAAGCTCATGCACCCCTGGCCCGAGGTGATGTGGGGTCGGGTTCGGGCTTGGAGCCCACGGGCGAGACTCTGCGATTTGCGCATGGAGCAGACAGGCTGCCGCCGCGTCGCTGGGGACCCCTGCCTCAGATCAGAGCGATCAAGTACACCGGCTGTCGCGGGCTTGAGTGGTGCCCCGGCGCCATGGCATCCTGAAGCCTCAGGCTCGCTCCGTCCGTGTTCATCCGCGTGCATCTGCGGCTTTTCTCCTCTCCGTGCTCTCTGCGCCTCCGCGGTTACATCCCCTCCACCCCCACCTTCGGGCAGCTCCGGCTCACGGGGCAGCTCGGGCACAGCGGCGAGCGCGCCTTGCAGATCGCCCGGCCGTGCCAGATCAGCAGGTGCGCCAGCATCGCCCAGTTCTTGCGGGGAAACCGCGCCATCAGGTCCAGCTCGATCTTCTTCGGATCCGTGTGCTCGGTGAAGCCCAGGCGATAGCTCAGCCGCGCCACGTGCGTGTCCACCACCACGCCCTCGTTCTTGCCGAACGCGTTGCCCAGCACCACGTTGGCCGTCTTCCGCGCCACGCCCGGCAGCGCCAGAAGCTCGTCCATGGTCGCCGGCACCTGCCCGCCGTGCTCGTCGACGATCGCCTGGGCGGCGCCGATGATCGACCTGGCCTTGTTGCGATAGAACCCCGTCGTGCGGACGAGCTTCTCCACGTCCGCCGGCCTCGCCCGCGCCAGCGCCGCCGGGTCCGGGTACGCCTTGAACAGCGCCGGCGTGACCATGTTCACACGCACGTCCGTGCACTGCGCCGACAGGATCGTCGCCACCAGCAGTTGCCACGCGTCGCGATGATCCAGCGCGCACCGCGCATCGGGGTACGTCTCAGCCAGCTTCTTGTAGATCCGCTGCGCCCGCCGACGCTCGGCCGCATCGATCGCCGGCAGCTCGTGATTGGCCTTCGGATGCGTTGTCATCAGAAATAGCCACAGATGAACACGGATGAACACGGATAAAGGAGAGCACCAATCCCAGGCCCCATCCGCAAACGGGTGCCACTCAACGCCGGGAGCTTTGGTTGTAGGGTGGGTAGAGCGAAGCGAAACCCACCAGTGCTGCTTTGAATGGTCAACTTCACCGGGATCCGGCGCATCGGGGGTGCCACGGCTTGACCGCGAAGCGGCAAGCCGTGCGATCGTCGGCAAGTGCACGGCTTGCCCGTCGGGACAAGCCGTGACACCCCACGACCTGCAGTCAAAGCGACCATTCAAAGGTCAATAATACTGCCGCCGAATACTTCACGGCGTCAGGTGCCACGGACAAGGCCGCCGCCCCGCCTACTTGCCCACCGCGTGCCCCGCGGCCGCCAGCTCGATCGCCGCCGCCAGCTCGAGCTGCTCGACGCGGTTGTGCGCCTCGGCCAGCGTCGCCCCCAGTGACAGCAGCCCCAGCCCGGACAGCGCGATCGCCCGATGCGCCGCCAGTGCCGCCCGCAGCGCCGCCTCATCATCGCCCGCCACGCTGGCCACCGACAGCGCCTCGCCCAGCCCGCAGCGCACGGCCGCGAGCACCCCCGGCGGCGTCGCCAGGATGCTCGCCCCGACGGCCTGGCGATCGTCGCCCGTCTCCAGCCCGCGCTCCAGGCTCGCCTGGTACGCCAGGCGGTGCGGCCGCCACGCCGCCTCCTCCACGCTCGCCTCGTCCTGAATGCTCTGCCCGCCCATGTCCACGCACATCACCTGCTCCGGCGACAGCGCCGCCCGCCGCGCCCCCGGCGGCGTGACCAGGTACCGCCGGCGATGCACCTCCACGCTCACCAGCCCCCCCTCGCCCGCGACCAGGCCGCGCAGCCACAACTGGTGGCTCGTCTGACACACCAACTCCCGCAGGTACGCTTCATTCATGAATCATCACCCTTGCCGGCCACGAACGGCCCCGCCAGGAGCGCGCCCGCCAGCGCCAGCGCGGCCAGCCCGTGCGTCCGCTCGCTGAGCCGGTGGTAACGGTCGAACACCGCCCGCGCCGCGGCCCGCTCCTGCCCCGAGGCCGACGCATCGTACATCACCGCCCGGCTCTGCCACACCCCGGGTCCGATCCACGCCAGGTTCGCCGCCACCATCACCACCGCCACCAGCAGCGCCAGCGACCGCACCCGCGCCGCCGCGCTCCGCCCCCGCCGCGCCAGCCGCCCCGCGTAGCGCGTGTGCTCCAGCGTCAGCGCCAGGCACGCCCCGGCCGCGCACACCAACTGCACCACCATCAGCCGATCCAGCGACCGGCCCACGATCGCCCCGGCCAGGATCGCATCCGCCTCGCCCGCCAGCTCCAGCTCGATCGGCAGCGCCGGCTGATACGCCCGCACCGTCGCGAACGTCGCCGAAGCCGTCACCACCAGCATCACCAGCGCCCCGAGCCACACGCCCGCGCTGAGGTAGAACA
>SLDI01000118.1:0-3563 GCA_007125385.1 Phycisphaeraceae bacterium
ATGCGCCCCAGGTACATCACCGCCACGCGGTCGCAGAAGTGCTCCACCACCGCCAGGTTGTGCGCGATGAACAGGTACGACAAGCCGAAGTCGTCACGCAGATCCGCCAGCAGGTTCAATATCTGGCTCTGGATCGACACGTCCAGGGCGGAGACCGGCTCATCGCAGACGATGAAGCGGGGCTCCAGCGCCAGCGCCCGCGCGATGCCGATCCGCTGCCGCTGACCGCCTGAGAACTCGTGCGGGTAACGCCCGGCGTGATCGGCCGCCAGCCCCACGCGCTTCAGCAGCGACGCGACGCGATCCCCCAGCTCGCTGCCCCGCGCCAGGCCGTGTACCTTGATCGGCTCGCCGATGATGTTGCCCACCGTCATGCGCGGGTTCAGCGAGCCGACCGGGTCCTGGAAGATGATCTGCATCTGCCGGCGGAGCTTGCGCATCTGGCCGCGCGACGCGGCGAAGACGTCCCGGCCGTCAAAGTGCACGCTGCCCGCCGTCGCCGGGATCAGCCGCAGGATGGTCCGCCCCACCGTGCTCTTGCCGCAGCCCGACTCGCCCACGAGCCCCAGTGTCTCGCCCGGCGCGATGCTGAACGACACGTCGTCGACCGCCTTGACGTGGCCCACCGTCCGCCGCAGCAGCCCGCGTCGGACGGGGAAGTAGGTCTTGAGCCGGCGCACGTCCAGCAGCGGGCGCGTCGCGTCGCCGCGGCTCTCGGCCGAGCTGCCAGGGCTTGTCGCGTCGGTCACAGGCACAGTGTGTCCAGTCTAAACGATCCCCGGCCGCTTGCGGCTTCGCGAAGCACCCCCCTTGTCCCGAAACCCCTTACCGCCGCGGCACGTCCAGGAACAGCGTATGCCGGCGGAACCGCTCCTCCCGCGGATCCCACAGCGCCACGCGCAGGCGCACCGGCACGTCCTCGTCGCCGTCGATCAGCGTCCGGATCTTCTCGCTCAGCTCCGCCACGTCCGCGACGGGCTCGCCCATCACGGACATGATCACCATCCCCGGCCGCAGCCCCGCCTGGCTGGCCAGCGAGTTCCGCCGCACCTGCGCCACGAACACGCCGTCGATCGGCTCGGCGTTCATCTCCGCCGCCAGCTCGGGCGTGAACCGCTCCACGCCCTCCATGCCCAGCCGACGCAGCAACTGCACCGCCTCGGCGTCGCGCCGCGGCTCGACGCCCCGCCCCGGCCGCGGCCGTACGCCCGCCGTGCGATCGTCCAACTCCGCCAGCACCACCGGGATCGTCAGCTCCTCGCCGTCGCGGAAGATCGTCAGCTCCACCTCCGTGCCCGGACGGATCCGCGCGATGCGGAAGCGCAGCTCATCGGCCGTCTCCACCGGCTGGCCGTTGACCGCGGTGATGATGTCCTCGGCCTGCACGCCCGCCTCGGCCGCCGGCAGCCCGGGCATCGGCTCCTGCACCAGCACGCCGCGCCCGTGCTCCAACCCGAACGCCCGCGCCTCCCGCTCGCCCAGGTCCTCGATCGAGATCCCCAGGAACCCCCGCACCACGTGCCCCTGCTCGATGATCTGGTCCGCCACCTCCACCACCATCTCCGCCGGGATCGCGAACCCCACGCCCTGGAACCCCGGCGCCTGAAACGGGCTGCCCCGCTCCTGCGCGATCGCCGTGTTCATCCCCACCACCTCACCGCGGATGTTCGTCAGCGGCCCGCCGCTGTTGCCCGGGTTGATCGCCGCGTCCGTCTGGATGAAGTTCTCGTAGCCCGTCTGCCCCAGGATGCCCAGTTGCCGGGCACGCCCGGAGATGATCCCCTGGCTCATGGAAAAGTCGAAGCGGAACGGCGAGCCGAACGCGAAGACGATGTCCCCCTGCTCGACCTGCTCGCCCGCGATCCGCGCCGGATGCACGTCCGTCGCGTCGATCCGCAGCACGGCGATGTCCGTGCTCGGGTCCTGGCCCACCACCTCGGCGGTGAACTCGCGGCCGTCGACGAACTCGACACGGATCTCGTCGGCGTTGCGGATCACGTGGTCGTTGGTCACGATGTGCCCCTGCCCGTCGTACACCCACCCCGAGCCGTGCCCGTGCTGCCGACGCGGGCTGAAGCGGTCCGGCTCGCGCTGCTCGTCCCGCCGGCGATCAAAGAACTCCGGCAGCAGCTCCTCCAGCCGGCTCCCCGGCGCCTCGCCCCGCCGCAGGACCTGGATGTTCACCACGCTGGGCTTGACCACCTCCGCGACGTTGCGAAACGCCCGCGACATCTCGTCCAGCACCGGGTTCTCGTCCTGCTCCTGGCGGATGAGCGTGATCCGCTCATCCGTGTGCGCCCAGACCATCTTCCGGGCCATCTCCGGCCCGGCGACGGCGATCGCCAGCACAGTCGCCAGCAGCACGAGCGTCGGTCCATACCATCGAATGCGTTGCATGCAAGGCCTCCTTCAGCACGAATCGCCTAATCATACGATCGGCCAGGGCCACAGTTCGAGCCAGTCGAGCCCTCCCGGAAATCCCGCCCTTCGCTCGCGGACTCGCTCAGGACGGGCGTCACAGAAACCGGAAGCAGCAAATCCGAAATTCGAAATTCGAAACCCGAAATCGAGGGTCACCGCGTCATGTGGTACGTCCCGCCCCCGCGCAGGTACGCCCCGCTGCCGACGTGCTCCACCCACGCCGCGGCCACGTCGCGCACCGCCTCGCCCAACTGCCCCATCGGCACGGCGAAGGGCGGGTGCCAGTCCGTCAGCCCCAGCAGATCCTGCAGCACCACCACGTGCCCGTGGCAGGCCGGGCCCGCCCCGCAGCCGATCACCGGCACCGGCGTGCCCGTGCCCGGGTGCACCGCCGCCTCGACCACGCGCTGGCTGACCTCGTCCGGCACCGCCTCCAGCAGGATCGCCGCCGCCCCGGCCGCGACCATCTGCGACGCCGCGTCGACGATCCGATCCGCCTCCCACGCCCGCTTGCCCGCCGCCCGGTAGCCGCCCTCCGCCCGCACCGTCTGAGGCCGGGCCCCCAGGTGCGCGACGACGGGCACCCCGGCGTGCGACAGCCGCTCCACCAGCGGCGCGAAGCTCCCATCCACCTCCAGCTTCACCAGGTCCGCCATGCCCTGCTTGAGAAACGCCGCCGCGTTCGCCATCGCCTCCGCCTCGCTCGCCTGGTAGCTGCCGAAGGGCATGTCCGCCATCACGAGCGCGTTGGGCGCCCCGCGCCGCACCGCGGCCGTGATCTCGAGCATGAACGCCATCGTCGCTGGCAGCGTCGAGTCGTGCCCCAGAATCACCTGCGCCGCCGTGTCGCCGACCAGGATCGTGCGCAGCCCGCCGCGCCACAGCCACGCCGCGGTGGTCGCGTCGTAGCAGGTAAGCATCGCGAACTTCTGCCCTTCGCGGGCCCACTTGCGCAGGTCGCGGACGGTAATGCGCTTATCAGCGTCAGTGCTCATTTCGCCCACGATTGTAGCGAAACCGCGCGAGCCACCCCCGGCCCCCGTCGACTAACGCCCGTCCTGAGCGAGTCCGCGAGCGAAGGGCGGGATTTCTGCGCTACGACCCGATTCGTGCGCACAAGGCGACAGGGGGGATTCTCAGAA
>SLDI01000598.1:0-3559 GCA_007125385.1 Phycisphaeraceae bacterium
AGGGTGCTGTGTGCGAACGTCCTGGGTGGTCCGCACACAGCGCCCTCCGGGACGCTGTGTGGCACCCCAAAATACGGTTCCCACCGGCCTTTGTGAGAAATCCTCCACTGGCGGCTTGCCCGCCAGTGGCACCCTTCTTCGGGATCCGGGCTAACCACCCTGAGAGCCGTCACCGCGGCGGCCCTTTCCCCGCCCCGGCACCACCGCCAGCAGCGCGGCCAGGGCCTCGTCCACGCCAAGGCCGGCCACGTCGACCACCGCGTCGGCCACGGCGCGGTAGACCGGCTCGCGCTCGGCCAGGACGTGCTCGATCTCGGCGAGGGACCCGCCCAGGGCCGTCAGGCTCGGCCGGGTCGCCGCAGTGGCGGCGTCGGCGGCGATGCGCTCGTGCAGCACCGCGGCCGGGGCGTGCAGGTAGATGCGCACGGCGTCGCGGGCGCGGGCGACCGCCTGGCGGGCGCCCGGCTGCATGAGCGTCCCGCCCCCGAGGCCGATCACCTGGTTATCGGACTCCAGCAGCCGAACGGTCGCCTCGACCTCGGCCCGGCGCCACGCCGGCTCGCCGTGGCGCCGCCAGATCTCGGCGATCGTGGCGTTGTCGAATGCCTCGCGGGTCGCGTCATCGACATCGACGTAGCCGTAGCCCAGCCGCCCGGCCAGCGCCCGGCCGAGCGTCGTCTTGCCGCTGCCTCGATAGCCCAGGAGGATGACGTTCAAGCTCGCTCTCCACTTGCCCTTAAGGGAGCAATATCCGATTAAGACAGGTTGCTAAAAAAAATTATGCTTTGTGCATCGGCCAACAGGCGTTATCCTTGTCGGTTGTGGAGGCCGGCGCCGGGCCGGGCTCCGGGCCGCCCCCAAGGGGGCGGAGGGTTTTCAGTTTACAGCCCTCGCCGAGGCGGGCGGGGCGAGCGAGAAGAGAAGGAGAGAATCATGTCCCAGGCAATCCTCAGGCGGAATCGATCCGGGTTCGGTAGCGCCATGGCGCTGGTGGTGGCGGCGATGCTCGCGGCCGCACCGGCGACGAGCCACGCCTCGTTCGACGGCGCCGGCGAAGCGCCGGACTACCGCTTCGCCCCGCTGTCGGTCTACGCCGACTTCGACGGCACCGGCTCCGGGCCCCACTCCAGCGCGTCGCTGCCGGGCTCGCCCAGCGTCTTCGCCAGCTTCCACGATGGCAACCCGGACCACCAGCTCTACTGGGACGTCGAGCCCGGCCTCATGCTGCTGGACTCGCCGGACGGCGGGTTCCTTATCACGGTGGACCTGCCCAACTTCGTCGACGAGTTGCCCGAGAAGCACCTGCGCGTGCACATCTGGTGGACCGGCCTGGCCGATGACCTGACCTTCCCCGAGGTCGCCGAGGTCACGGGCATCAGCGACGTCGATGGCAGCGGCGCCGGCACGGCCCAGCACGCCGGCTCCTCGCCCGTCCAGCCCTTCACCCAGCCCGACGGCGGCTACCAGTACCACGACTGGATCCTCTTCCCCAACCCGGATTGGGAGTCGATCAGTATCTCCGTGCCCGAGGGCCTGGAGATCGACCGCATCGTCGTCGACACCGTCTCCATCCCCGAGCCCACGACGCTCGGCCTGCTCGGCGCCGGCGCGGCCGTGTTCCTCCTGCGCCGCCGACGCGCCGCCTGAGCCACGTGACCTGATCAACCGCGACGGCCCGGCGGGTGGCAGCCCGCCGGGTTTTTTTGCGCCTCGAACGGGGCGCCGCAGGGGTGGTCGGGTTATTCTGCCCCACGTCCCCGGCCCGACTGATCCCGTGGACGGTCCGTGCTTCTACAAGGCTCGGAATCCAGAGCCCTTGATCCTTCCCGGGTCGGGCAATTTCCTCTAAGAGATGGCAAAAATCTCTCCGGTGCCAATATTTCCTCCTCCCTTCCGCGGCTCGCGGTCAGATGAAATCTTGCGCGGGGAGCTTGCAATGTGGCAAGCATTTCGGTACCCTGTGGCTTGTGATGGCTTCTTTGGTCGAAGCCGAACAAGGGGGGAGGGAGAATTGATCCAATGGTATCGTTCCGATCCGTCTCGAAGGTGTTTGCTGTTCTGATCGTCTTGGTTGCGGGCTTGGCCTTCGCGCCCGCGGTGAGCCATGCCGCGATCCTGGTTGTCGATGACTTCAACGACGGGCTGTTCGCGATCAGCGTGCCGCCCGCCGGCGACATGTCGGTGACCACGAACACGGCCACGCAGGACCCCGTCGACCTTTCGCTCGACCCGGCCAACCCCTTCGGTGAGCGGCGCACCGTCACCATCGACGGCACGGGCATGGGCTTCGCCACGGCGGGCATCTTCGGCGCCGGCTCGTTGCAGTTGGGAACGGACGGCGGGCCTTCCGGCTCCGTCTTCACGATCGCCTACGACGACTTCTCCGACATCGACCTCACCGCCGGCGGTGTTTTCGACGAGTTGCTGGTGCAGTTCGCGTTCATCGACGGCTCCGCCGACGTCACCGCCTTCGTCGATGGCGTCGGCGGGCAGACCGTCTCCATCTCCGGAAACCGGGTCAACGGTCTGGCGAGCATCAGCCTGGCCAGCTTCGCCACGGACGTCACCAGTGTCAGCGAGCTGTCCTTCCAAGTCACGACGACCATGCAGGCCAGCGACTTCAACATCAACAGCATCGCGATCATCCCCGAGCCGGCCAGCCTGGCGCTGCTCGGCCTCGGCACGCTGCTGCTGGTACGGCGCCGCCGCTGAGCCGCCATAGGCTTTCCCAAACGCGATCAAAAGCCCCGCCCCGTGCGGGGCTTTTCTTATAGGCCTCGCGCGTTGCCGATTCCAAAGGCCCCCGCCCGCGACGGCCCGCCCGGATCATCTACCTCACAGACACAGAAACACAGCGAGGTCACTGAGCAAAAGAAGGTCGTCGATGCTCCGCGGCCGCTGGTGGGCGTGATCGGCGCCGGCACCTCGAGCGCGAAGGCCTCGCCGCCGCGGATCGATGGCCGACGCAACAGGAGCCTGCCTCGGTGGTCTCCGTGTCACTGTGGTGATGCTGAGCGATCGGGGCTAGCCCAGCTCCTCGAGCGCCTTGATCTTTTCCAGGCGCCGGCCGTGGCGTGATTCGCCGCTGTAGCCGGCGTTGAGGAAGGCGCGGACGAGGTCGCGGGCCAGCTCGATGCCGATGATGCGGGCGCCGAGGCACAGCACGTTCATGTCGTCGTGCTCGACACCCTGGCGCGCGGAGTAGCAATCGTGGCAGACCGCGGCGCGAACGCTGGCCAGCTTGTTCGCCGCCACCGACGCGCCCACGCCCGAGCCGCACAGCAGGATGCCGCGCCGGGCCTGGCCGTGCTGGATCGCCTGGCCGACGTAGCGGGCGAAGTCGGGGTAGTCGTCGGCCGGGTCGAGCTGGTGGGCGCCGAGGTCCAGCACCTCGTGCCCGAGCTCGCGAACCAGTTCGACCAGTGCCGCCTTGAGCGCAAACCCACCGTGATCACATGCGATGGCAACCTTCATGCCGCGGCTCCTGCTGAGCGAGGCATTATCCCGGCTCGGCCGCCGAACGCAAAGCGGGGGTAACCACAGAGGCACAGAGAGCACA